>JBNMGX010000212.1:0-4030 GCA_050872465.1 Hallerella sp. | reverse complement strand
TGGCGCCTTTTGGCGTGTTCGGGCATTTGTCCATCGCGTCTTTCACGCCGTCTCCATCCGAATCGAGTGTCGCTGCGCAGACCTGTGCCGTGTCGATTTTCAGCGTATCGTGCTGGATGACGACAACCGTGTCGGGCTTGAGCGGGCAGCCGGTGCTATCGACCGGGGTTCCCTTTGGCGTTCCGGCGCACTTGTCGAGGTAGTCCGGGATTCTGTCGCCGTCTTCGTCCGCCGGGCAGCCGTTCGCATCGACGGAAACGTTCGTCGGCGTATGTGAGCAAAGGTCGTTTGCGTCTTCGACTCCGTCTCTGTCCTCGTCGTTTTTCGTGAACGGGTTTCCGCGCCAGGTGAGAAGGGCGGACATCCCGTAATCGGCGGCTCCCGTCTTGTAGGATACGACATTCCCGTTTTGCTTCTTGTTGACCGTCATGAATTTTCTCGTCAGGTCGTCTTCGTCGATGAACGCGGTGATGCCGATGTCCGCGCCGACGGCGAGATCGACACCGTGGGCGAGGTGGAAGCGGACGCCCGGGGTGAGGCGCATCGGGTCGGTGAGCGGGTCGCGCCAGTTGAGCGTCTTTTCCACGCGGGTCTCGCCGGAAAATTCAAGGAAAAAGTCCATCGATTCGAGGGCGGTGAGATTCAGGCCCGTTCCCCAGACGAGCGTATTCGCGCCTTCGTGCATCACGCCGACAAATCCCATGTTGTTGTTCCAGCGGAGCGGAATTCCGATTTTATTAAAGTCGAACGTGAGGAGGAGGGACGCTTCGAGCGCCCAGTCATCCGCGGAATAGGCATGCGAATAGCCGTAGGAATTGACATACCACACGTGGCGCGGACGCATACCGGTACCGCGGTCTCCGGTGGGGAAGTAGATTTGCCCGAGAAGGGCGACGCTTGTCACGTTGGTCGTATCGAAGGGAAGCCGGAACTTTAACCAGGTCTGCAGGTCGCCGATGCCGAAACCTTGCAGGTCGGCGTCTCCGATATCCGGATTCACGTCGTCATAGTGGAGCGGGAGAACGACACCCAGGTCGAGAAAGTCGAGAAGCCCGATAGCGGCGTGGAAGTTTCCGGAAATCGAGGGGATGAGGCTGTTTACCACGACGGCGTCTCCGCCATTTACCTGGTAAAAGTACTGGTAGGCGGAAGGCTGCGCATCGGCAACCCCTTCCGCTCCGATGCCGATGGAAAGCCCCCACTGGCCGAGAGTTTTTGCGCTTTGCTGGTGGAGACCGTCTGTTCCGCCTTCAAGCCCGGTTTCTGCAAAGGCCATCCCCACGGAGAAAGCCACGATAAAGGTTATTAATTGCTTTTTGTTCATTGTTTCCTCGGTATGAAAAATGCAATTTCACAAAGAAAGATAACTATAATTTACGCTGGTGTCTATGATGAATCTCACGGAAAAATTGGGGCGTGTCTGGGCTTAGAACGGCGGACGTTTAACTTTAGGGATTTGGATGAGGGAACAGGGATTAGCCCGCAGACGTCTAAGCTCTCTGAAGCGGTACGAGGGACGAGTTTAGCGGGACACGGGACGCGGGGAGTTGAAATGAACAGATTTCTCTTAACTCCTAACTATCGACTATTCACTAAACTCTGCCATTCCTCCAGGATGACCGCTTGGAAGTAAAAGTCCGCTCTGATATCCCTCATCCCGTTTAGCGTGTCCCGTATCCCACTGAATCCTGTTTTCTGCTTCCTGATTCCTCAACACTCAACTATTAACTAATAACTAGCAACTATTCACTAAACTCTGACGCCCGCTTCCTTTCAAACAACTGATTCCTGACAACTTTACAGTTCGCTAAAACGTCAATTCCGCATTCCTAATTCCGAATTCCTGTCTCCTGATTCCTGTCTTCTGTCCACTATCAACTAACCACTGACCACTAATAACTAATCCCTCCTACCTCGTCCCGCTCTAATCACTAACTACTGATTTCTGATTACTGTTTTCTGATCCCTGGTTTCTCACAACTAATAACTCTCGATAACCAACAGCTAAAACCGGAACGCCGAAATCGCTAAAAATTCGGTCGAAATGCGTTTTTTGTAAAAAGTCCGGGGAAAAATCCCTGAGATGCATTAAAATTTTCTAAATTTGGCTCGAAATTTAAACATCATCTACCGAGGTAAAACATGGCTGAGAACGAACAAAAAGAAAACGTGGAAATCAAGACCGAAACGGCTGCACCGGAAACCGCTCCCAAGAACGAGAAAAACGATTCTGCGAAAAAGTCCGCTAAGAAACCTCGTCGTCGTCCTTCCGGCAAGTTCGGGGCCGCTTCCAAGAGCAAGGCTCCGTTCTCCGACACGCTCGCCGACCGCTTTGGCGAAGCCCTTTCGAACAAGCTCAAGCGCGGAATCGAAGACGATATCAAGCGCAAGATCAAGGCGGCCCAGTCGGATCCTGCCGTGCAGCGCGCCAGCGCAAAATTCGGCAAGTAAATTTTCGACCAGCCGGTTTTAAAAATCCTGCGACGCCTCGCGGGATTTTTTTGTTGGAAGATTAAAGGGAAATTGTTTGCAAAATACGCTTGAATTTGTTTTAAAAGCAAAAATTCTGAAAAACTATTGACGAATGTTTTTTTTTCTTATTGTTTTGTCCGGAGGTTTTATGAAACAGATTCTTCTGGCTTTATCGGTTCCCGTTTTTGCTTTTACCGCCTGTTCAAGCGATTCTGACGGGCTGAGCAAGGCCGAGGTCGTCTCGATTTTGGAAACCGAACTTTCCAAGGATTCGCTACGGGAAAATTCGCGGGATTCCGTCTTTATCATCAAGCGTGATACGGTGATTTCGATTGTGAACAATCGCGATACCATCATAACGATTATCGGTGGCGGAAAGGATACGCTCCTGGTTTCTTCCAAGGACACGGTATATATCCGGGACACCGTTTTACGGGGAGGTTCGGAAAATGACGTGGCGCGTTCCGTGTGGCTTAGCCCGGTTTACAGGGCGGAAAACGGTCTCGACAGCGTTTATGAAAGTATAACGGAAATATATTCAAATGGAATGTGGTCGCACTCTTCGACAGATACACTGTTCGAGTATTGGTTAAGCTTTTCAGATGAAAATTACGACTCGGCACGGGATTCCGTTCTGAAAGATTTTGGAAACGACAGCCTGATTTTGTACGACACGACAATTACCTATTCGAATCCATATTGTCGGTATCGCTACAAGGGAACGGTTCATGTCAAAGGAAGGAGTTTGCTGATGGCGTTGAGGGACACTTGCATCAGCGAATATTCGGCGGCTACAGGAATGTACAAATTTACAATCCGAAAGGATTTGCGCCGCATAGGATTTGAGCATAATGTTCCACTTCTATCGTTTGGGCAAAATACAGAAGGCGGTTATTATTTTTATTCTGAAAAGTATAGACAGACCGAGTCTTTCGAATATGCGGATGCGTCCACGGGTTCTCTCCAGAGAAAAGCCTTTTACGGTTATGGAGTAAATCCGCTGGTGGAAAGGAACTACATTATCCGAAGCTATTCATGGCGGAATGACAGCGTCTATGTAAAGTCGGCGTGTTCTTCTGACGGGAATTGTGCTTACACACGGGACAGGCTTTCCATCACTTCTTCCGATGAAGATTATAACCGCTGCTTGGAAGGGGCGGCTAGCCGATGAAAAGAATTTTTGAAAACCAGAGCTTCGCTTGGCATCGGGTCAAGGACATTTCCTTTGACGATTACCGAAGAGACTTCTTGAGCGACGGGGAAGGGAAAATCCGCGAAGCCTATCGGCAAGCCTTTGAACTCCGCAATTTTGAAAGGCTTTGTCCCCCCAAAATGTTGTTTTTTTCTTTGACATTTTCCATATTCTATGCGATAAAAAGTATAGGATATTGAAAAATGGCAGAAGCAAATGTAGTATTCCAGATGTTTAAGAGCCTATCCCTAAATAGCTTTAGCTTTCTTCAGGGCGATGATGCCCGCGGCAAGGTGTAGGAGAGCGGCGTAAGACAGCACGGTCTTCTCGAACCTCACCAGCAGCTTGCGGAACCTGTTCATCCAC
>JBNMGX010000211.1:0-4052 GCA_050872465.1 Hallerella sp. | reverse complement strand
GCGTAAGCTTTGCCGAATTGACATACGCTGCGCCGAATTTCTACTACATCCGCGGCGTTGCGGAATCCCCGAATGTCCAGCGGAACTATCTGGAACGCCTCAAGATGGGAAGCGCCGATTTCAAGACTCCGGAACTTCCCGAAAACGCTCCGGCTACGTCGCTTACCGCTTACGGTGTCATTTCGGCGAAGGTCGAAGCTCCGGGAACCCCGAAGCCCGGCCCGATTCCCTCTGTCAAGGAAAGCGAAATCGCCGGGGAACTTGACGCTCTCCGCGGGCTTGACGCCAACGGGAAAATGCGCTTCTCGGGTCTCAAGAATCCGAAGGTCGAGGACTTCGGCGTTTACAAGTCGTTTACATACAAAGTAACGTCTTCGGCGGATTTCCAGACCGTGCTGCGCTTTATCGAGGCTCTTTCCAAAAGCCCTGTCCGCGTGGGAGTGGAACGCGTGAGGATGACCGCTTCCGGCAAAAACGGAATCTTGACCGCGATGACGCTTGTCATCTACGCGTCGAACTGATGCCTATCCGAATTACCGGCGGAACGCTTCGCGGTCGCCTCGTCGCTTCTCCGCAAACATCCAAGACGCGCCCGACCGGAGCGAAGGCGCGGGAAGCCCTGTTCAATATCTTGCAGGATGTCTCGGATTTTCGCGTGCTCGATCTTTTTGCGGGTTCAGGAATTGTCGGGATTGAATTTCTCAGCCGCGGGGCAAAATCGGTTGTCGCTGTCGAGAAAAATTTTTCCCAGGCGCGTTCTCTCGAAGCGTCATACAGGTCGCTCGGAATCTCGGAATCGCTTCGCCTGTGCGTGACCGATGTGTCGAAGTTCTTGGAAAAGGCGAAAGCTGTAAACGAACGCTTTGACTTTATCTATGCGGACCCGCCTTTTACGGAAGCCTATCCCGATTTGCGACCGTTTGTCGAATTGCTTTTGCCTTCGGGAATTGCGGTCTTTGAAGTTCCATCCCGAAGCGTTCCGGAATGGGCGAAGCTCGGGCGAATCCGTCCTTACGGGGAAAGCTCTCTCGTCTTTTTCCATGCAACTTTGTAGATTTGGAACATGAATCGTAAAGCCGTTTTTGCCGGTTCGTTTGACCCGTTTACGCTAGCGCATCTCGACATTGTGCAAAAGGCTTCTGCGCTTTTTGATTCGGTCGTCGTGCTGGTCGGGGTAAATCGGCGAAAGCGTCCGTTTCTCTCTGCCGAAAAACGGGTGCGCCTTATCGAAAAGGCACTCGGGGCGATGCCGAATGTCTCCGTGGACTTTTTTGAAGGCTTGACGGTAGATTATCTGGAAAAGGTTGGCGGAAAATTTTTAATCCGCGGAATCCGGTCCGCTTCCGAATTCGATGCGGAGCGAAATCTCGCCTGGAACAACCGCTTGTTGAATCCTTTCTCGGAGACGGTTTTTTTCCCGGTCGCTCCGGAATATGCGGCGGTTTCAAGCTCTGCCGTGCGGGAAATCCTCTCCTTTGGCGGAGACGTTTCGAAAATGCTTCCCGCTTCCATCCTCAACGATTTATGCAATGGAGATCTGCCCGATGTTCGGACTGAAACCCTTTAGAGAACTTTCGTCCCCGATCCGCATTCTGCTTTCGATCAATGCGGTTCTCTTTGCGATATGCTTTCTTTCGAACCTGCTTGGATTGAGGGATGTCGAATCGTTTTTTCTGGGTTATGGTGCGCTGATTCCCGTTGCCTACACGGATGTCTGGCGTTTTCTGACTTACGCTTTCTTGCATGTGAATCTTTGGCATTTCGTCTTCAATATGCTCGCCCTTTGGATGTTCGGCGACGACGTTGCGCTGGAAATCGGGTTTCGCCGTTTCTGGATCCTGTATCTTTTCTGTGCCGTGTTTGCGGGCGTGTTCAGCATCCCGTTCTACCTGTTCGGTGCGATGGCCCCGATGGCTTTAATAATCGGAGCGTCCGGGGCGCTGATGGGCGTTTTTGTCGCCTACGCGAAACTTTTCCCGAACCGGATGATCCTTCTTTTCTTTGTCGTGCCGATGCGGATTAAGCATGCCATCTGGGTCTTTGTCGCGTTGGATGTTCTCTTTGCGAATTCCGGCGATACGATTGCCCATTTTACGCACTTGGGCGGCATCCTTTCCGGGTTTGTCTGCATGTATCTTTTCGAAAATCGCGTCTGGGACAGGCTCCGGGGAAACCTTTCGGACCGCCGCCGTGGAAAGGCGAAAAGTGCTGCGGAACCGCTCGAAGGGGAAGTGCGCTATCTGGATAACGAAAGGGAGCTGAACGCGATTCTCAAAAAAGTGAGCGAAAACGGAATCGCTTCGCTTACGGAATCGGAAAAGTCGTTTTTAATCAGGGAAAGCGCCCGTCGGAACGGTCGGCGCTTTTATAAAGGTTCTCTATGAAAAAAGTCCTGGGTTTTGGTGCCGCGCTGGTCGATTTGCTCGCCAATGTCGATGACGATTGGATTTGCGAGGCGAATGTTTCCAAGGGAGGCATGAACCATGTCGATGAAGCGACGCTCCGAAAATTGCTTGCCCGGACCAAAAATCCGCAAGTCGTGCCGGGCGGTTCCGCCTGCAACACGATAGTCGGGGTGGCGAAGCTCGGCGGCAAGGCTTCCTTTGTGTCGAAAGTCGGGAATGACGAATTCGGGGAACTGTTTGCGCGGCATCTCGAAAAGTGCGGCGTGGAAAACCGGATGACGAAATCTTCCTTGGCGACGGGAACGGTTCTTTCCGCGGTGACGCCGGATGCGGAGCGTACGATGTTTACGTTTCTGGGGGCATCGAA
Source organism: Hallerella sp. (assembly GCA_050872465.1). Classification (GTDB taxonomy): domain Bacteria; phylum Fibrobacterota; class Fibrobacteria; order Fibrobacterales; family Fibrobacteraceae; genus Hallerella. Next base: position 1,280 of record JBNMGX010000211.1, on the reverse strand, counting down.
CGATTTTTACGCATCGGAAATTTCCCCGGAACTTTTTGACGATGTCGGAATCCTTTATCTGGAAGGCTACCGGGCTTACAGCGAGGAATGCTTTGTGAAGGCCGCGCAGATGGCGCATCGGTTCGGGGCGAAGGTTGCGCTGGACTTTGGTTCGTTTGGCGTGGTGAACGATTGCCGGGCGCTTTTTGAAAAACTTTTTGCCGCGCGGGAAATCGACATTCTCATCGCGAACGAGGATGAGGCGAAGACCTTTACGGGGGGGGCGGAAGAGGCGGCGCTCGAAAGGCTTTCTGGAATTTGCGAAGTGGCTGTGGTGAAGCTCGGTGCGCGCGGGGCGCTCATCGCAGCGGACGGCAAAGTTTTCCGGGTGAAGTCGGGAACGGCGAAGGCTATCGATACGACGGGAGCCGGCGACTTATGGGCGTCGGGATTTCTCTACGGGATGCTGTCGGGATATTCGATGGACCGCGCCGGGACGCTCGGAAGCCTTGTCGCGAACGAAGTCGTCCAGGTTGTCGGGGCGCAGATCCCAGAAAGCGGTTGGGAACGGATCCGCGAGGAGATGAAGTATGTCTGAACAAGGCGAAATGCTCGAATGGATGACCCTTGAAACGTTCGGTTCGCTCGACGAAGCGAAAGCCCTTGTCGAGTTGCTTAAAGAAAACGCAATCGAAGCGAGCCTCGTAAACGATGCGAACATGGGCGGCGATCCACTGGGGCTCGATTTCCAGAACCGCGGTGCGGATTCGTGCATTGTGCGGGTCCATGCGAAGGATATCGACCGGGCGCGCCGGATCCTCGAAGCGGGCGTTCGAGCAGGCGTTTCGAGTGCGGACGAGGTGAGCATGGAAATGCTCGGAAACTTTTCCGACGAGGAACTTCTCGAAATTCTGCAAAAACAGGACGAATGGAATCCGGAAAACGTCATCCTCGCCCAGAAGATTCTCGAATCGCACGGCAAGGTTTATTCGGAAGAGGACTTGAAGCGTTTTTTTGACGACCGCGTGGAAGTCCTTCGCAAACCGACTGCGGTCAAGATTTCAAGCGTCCTTCTCGCCTTTTTCGGTGTCGTCTTTTCGCTTGTTCTCGATGCGGGAAATTTCCTTTTCCTAGACTGCAAGGATTATCTCTACGCTCTTTTGGCTTCGGGATTTTGCGCCTGTCTTTCCTTCATCGCGGGCTTGAACTGGACCTATCGCCGAAAGCGTTTGCCGAACGGCGAAAAGGTTTTTGCTTTTTCTCCGGGACTTCGAAAGGTTGCCTTTGTGGAACTGGTACTT
>JBNMGX010000210.1:0-4059 GCA_050872465.1 Hallerella sp. | reverse complement strand
GCTTGGAGGGAATGTCCACTCGAACGCCCCTCTCGTCGCATTCCACTTCACATTCTAATCCCTATTCCCTTCTCCCTAATCCCTGACAACACTCGTTCCACGTTCCTCCAAACATCTGCTTCCTAATTTCTCTCAACACTTTACCTCTGACCACTGATCACTAGCCACTACCAACTAATTCCTGATTCCTGTCTCCTGATTTCTATTAACTATTCCCTACTGCTTCCTGATTCCTCAACTCTCAACTATTAACTAATAACTAGCAACTATTCACTAAACTCTGATGCCCGCTTCCCTTCAACCACTGATTCCTGATTTCTGTCTCCTGGTTTCTTTTTTTCAATCGCAAACGCCTAATCCGAAAAATTCTATACAAAATAAAAAGCCCCGCTTGCTGTAAAAACAGTGGCGAGGCTGTGTAATGGGAGCGGAATTTAGAGCGTGACGATTCTTTCGTTTTGCATCAGCTGGTCAAAGGTTTCCCGTTCGCGGATAACTTCGAGCGATCCGTTCGTCTGCAAAATTTCGGGTGCATAGCGGCGGCTGTTGTAATTGCTGGACATCGCGCTGCCATAAGCTCCGGCGTCGTGCAACACGAGATAGTCCCCGACTTCTGCTGTCGGCAGTTTGCGCGAAACGACAAAGCCTCCCTCTTCCTGCGTGAACACGTCCCCGGATTCGCATAGCGGTCCTGCGACAATCGCATCGGTTTCGGGACCGAGCTTTCGACCGTCTTTGGAAACGATTGTTATCGCATGATAGGAACCGTAGAACGAAGGGCGCACGAGATCGTTGAATCCTGCATCGATCAGGTAGAAGAGATTGTTCTCTTGCTTTTTGATTGCGCGGATTTCTGCGACGAGGACTGCGCTTTCGGCAACGAGGTAGCGTCCCGGTTCCACTTCGAGCGAAATGTCGTGTCCGACGGACTGCGCAATGTCCTTTCGTGTCTTGTCCCAGAGACTATAATAGGCGCGAATGTCGATTCGATTGTCCTTCTCTTCTTCCTTGTAGGGAATGGGAAGTCCACCACCTGCGGAAATCACCCGGATGTGGGAACCTAGACGTCGGGACGCATCGCGCATTGCGTCGCAGACTTTGGAAAGATGTTCAAAGTCCGAACCGCTGCCGATGTGCATGTGAAGTCCGGTAATCCACATCCCGTTTGCCTGGGCGAGCTTGACGCAATCCTTGATCTGTTCGTGCCAGACTCCGTGCTTGGAAAGCGGTCCGCCTGTGTTTGTCTTTTGGGAATGCCCGTGCCCAAAACCCGGATTTACCCGGAGTGTCAGGTTCGTCCGGATGCCTGCATCGGCGAGCTGCCGGATCATATCCGCAGAGCCGACATTTACGTGAATCCTGTGTTCCTTGACAAGTTCTAACGCATCGCGGTCAAAGATGTCTGCTGTATAGACAATCTGCGGAATCTGCTTATCGCTTTCTCCGCCCTTGTAGCCGGCCTTGAGAGCCCGGACGATTTCCCCTGCGCTGACGGCATCGACGACGACTCCGTTCTTTCGCATCAAGGAGATAATTGAAAGGTTGGGACATGCCTTTTGGGCAAAGCGGACCGTGTCAAAGCAGGAGAGTTCCCGGATGCGGGATTCGATAGTGTTTCGGTCGTAGAGCCAAAAAGGGGTGCCGTATTTTGCGACACCCTCACGAATCGTTTCGTCGGAGAACATCGGACTAGACATTCTTGATGCTGTTCTCGCCGCCCTGTCCGTCAGGAACGCGGTCGGGGTTCGCTTGGTCGATTTCCCAGCTGCCGTCGAAGATGAACTTGTACTGGTAGGTTCCCGCAGCGAGGTTCTTTTTGATGGACCATACGCCCTGTTCGCCCTTTTTCATCTTGGCAGGTGTCCAATCGTTGAATTCGCCGGCGACTTCGACCAGCTTGGAATCCGGGGAATAGACGTTGAACACGACTTCCTTCAGTTCCTTCTTGGCTGCTTTCGGCGCGGACTTCTTGACCGGAGCGGCTTTCGGCTTTGTCGCCTTGGCGACTTTCTTTGCCGGTGCTTCCTTTACGGCTTTCGAGACAACTTTCTTGGCCGGAGAAGCGGGAGCTTTCTTGGTAGCTTTCGCAGCGGATTTCGTTTTCGTTGACATCGATCAACCTCCTCATTTGTTGTTAACTAATAATAACAAAAAAACATTTTCCCCTCAATGCTATATTTGGAAATATGAGACAGATGATTGCGCCAAGCGTCTTGAACGCGAATTTCTTGAATTTGGGATCGGAACTCGAAGCCGTCGAACGGGGCGGTGCCGGGCTGGTTCATCTCGACATCATGGATGGACATTTTGTCCCGAACATCAGCTTCGGCCCGGATATTTCCCGGCAGATTGGACGCGCGACAAAGCTTCCGCTCGACTGCCATTTGATGATAAGCAATCCGGAAATGTTCGTCGAAGAATTTGCAAAAATCGGGGCGAGCTATATTACTGTTCAGGCGGAGACGACGAATCATCTGGACAGAATCTTGAATCGCATCCGGGAGCTTGGGGCGAAGCCCGCGGTGAGCATCAACCCGGCGACGCCTATCGAAAGTATCCGCTGGGTCTTGGATGTTGTCGATATGGTGCTTGTGATGTCGGTGAACCCGGGCTTTGGCGGACAGAGCCTGATTCCCTACACGCTTGAAAAGATCCGTACGCTTCGGGCGATGAAGCCTGAACTGGACATTGAAATCGACGGAGGAATCAAGCTGTCGAATATCCTAGATGCGAAAAATGCCGGGGCGAACATCTTTGTCGTCGGCAGCGCGATTTTCAAAACGGAATCCCCGGAAAAGACCTGTCGGGAATTTGTGCAAAAAGTCCTTTAGAAATTATATTTGAAATCCGACTCGAGGAGTTTTATGGAAGATTTAAACACGCAGATTAAGAATGTCTTGATAAAGTCCCTGGAACTGGAAGACATCGCCGCCGAGGATATCGATGACGATGCGCCGCTCTTTGGACCGGGCAAAGGACTTGGATTAGACAGTATCGATGCGCTTGAACTCGGAATCGCCATCAAGGATAATTTCGGCGTTTCCTTTTCAACGGTGAACGAAGAAACCCGCAAGCATTTTGCGTCGATCAATGCGCTCGCAGCCTACATCAAGGAAAACAGGAAGGACTGAGATGGACAAGACCCAGATTTTTGAAAAAATGAAAAGTGCGCTGGTCGATGAATTTGAAATGGATCCGGCGAAAGTTGTCCCCGAAGCGCGTCTTTACGAAGATTTAGATCTAGACAGCATCGATGCGGTGGATTTGATTGTGAAGTTTAAATCAATGCTTCCGCATAATGTCGATCCGGAAGTCTTTAAAAACATGAGGACTTTGCAGGACGTCGTCGATGCTCTGCATGACCTTGCCGGAAAAGCTGACGAAAAGAAATGAATTCTCTTGCGGGGAAGATTTTCTTTGCCGCGTTGTCGGTCCTCTATCCCGTTCTGGTTTTTTGTGGAATTCGGTTCTGGGGAGTGTCTCCGCGCAAGTTGAGCCTTGTGCTTCTGTTGCTTGCGGCCTTTCATTTTTTTTCGATTTCGCAAAAAGGAATTTCGAAAATTTCGCGTGTGAAGGAAATCTTTTTTGCCCTGTTCCTGGTCGCTTGCGGCGGAACGGCCTTTGTACTGGATAATGCTTTCGTACTCAAGTTTTATCCGGTCCTTGTCAATGCGGGGCTGCTTGTTTTTTTTGGAGCGACGCTTTTTCGCGGCCCGAGCCTTGTCTTTCGGCTGGCGACATTTTCCGACCGGCGAATCCTGCAGAGCGCAGACAGCTTCTATGTGGAGCGTTATTGCAATCGGGTGACACTAGCCTGGTGCATTTTTTTTGTCTTGAACGGCCTTGTCGCTTTGTGGACGGTTCTCTTTGCGGATGAAAGGATTTGGTCTCTGTACAACGGGCTCATCGCTTATATCCTGATGGGAATTTTCTTTATCCTGGAATATGGAATTCGAAAAATGAAACAGGAACGATTGAATGCATACATTCCCTTTTCGCAGATTCAGGCGGATTCTCGTCCGGATGATTCTATCGTCTGCTTTGGCGGATCGGGAATCT
>JBNMGX010000209.1:0-4071 GCA_050872465.1 Hallerella sp. | reverse complement strand
TAGCATAAATGAATCCCCGATCCGCGAACCGCCTCTTCTGCGGATTCCTGCAAGGCCGATCCGTTTTCCGAATTGTGTTCCAAGATTATATCGCGTGCGTGTCGCCCCATTTCAGGCGTACAAAGCCCATCGTCAAAGCCCAAGACGCCCATCCAGGCTATCGGTTCCCCCGTATGCTGGGGGAGCCAAATGTTCCGTTCCGCGGTTTCATAGACGGCAACGCCACGAAGCCATTTTTGGTGATTCCACGAGAGCCCATTCGTAAACATGGAACCATAGCTGAAACCCGCCGAAAAAACGCGCGAAGAATCAATGCAGAGGTTTCCCTCCAAATCCGCCAACAATTCATCAAAGAGCGTATAGTCATCTTGAGCCCACGGGGCCTGGTTCCCGTTTCCCTCGGGAGCTACGAAAATCGTCGTCTTTTCGGTATCTAGCGGTTTTAAACCATAATAACCTTCTTGTTGGACGCCTCCAGCCCAGCCTCCCATGCAGTGCATGCCAAAGACCAAGCGATAAGGCTTATTGTTATCGTAATTATCCGGAATGTCGATGCGAATCGTACGTTTTCCCTTGCTCCAAAAAAAATCGTAACTTCCCGATTTAACCCGATTCCAGGTTTTCCCGCAACCACGCGTGGGAACAGGGGTATTGCCTTTCGCCCAGCCAAAAGCATACGACAATTCCTTCTTGTGTAGTTTCAGCGTCAAGTTAGTATCTAGATTGGGCAAAGCGATTGTTAAAGTCTCATACGATTCCGCGGATACTTGCAAAGAATCCACAAAAGCAATCTCTTTTTTTAGGTATCGCATTTCGTTACTTTCGCTATTTCCAGAAATTTTCCCCGAACGATTTTCTCCGGCAGAAAAGAAAAACACTTCCCGATAATTTCCGGCTTGAATACTCGCCACATACTTTCCACGCGATAACCGATTTTGAAAATCCAGACGATGCGCTCCCACGCCACGCCGGTTTTCCGAAAGCATTTCGTTTCCCATCAAATCAAGGACTTTCACTTGAAACGGCAACGGCGTACTCATAAAGACGCAAAGGATTCCACCTTGCAGAGACCAGGATGGCGCACCGATTTTATGCACTTGCAAAGCCGTCTCGTCTTCCTGGATTTCGAATTTACCCATCGCCTCGGTGACAGCCGACTTGTTTTTGGAAAGCAGGAGGACTTTTGCGCCGGCAACAGGATTTCCACTTTCATCCAAGACGGTTCCCTGCAACCGATAGGAATAGACTAGCGAGCAAAAAGCCAATATACAAAGACACGAAACGGAAAATGTTTTCATCGGTTCCTCACAAAAATGACAATAATTAAAATATTATCTAACATTTCCGTCAAGAAAGAGTCCGATCTATTTGCTATGGACAATCTATCCAAGATAGACCATTCTGCAAAAAAAACGGTCCGCCGACAAGAACCGACGAACCGCCTTCCTGAAGACTGGAGATTCTTCAAGCGCTCTTGACCGCGAACAGACACTGTCCGGAGCGAACTTCCGACGCCGGTTTCGCAAAGATTTGCGTCACCACAAAATCTTCGTCCGCGATAACAGGAATTTCCGTTTTCATACTTTCGAGAATCGCCAGCGTTTCGCCTGCCTTCACTTTGGTTCCGACCTTATCGACGGTCAGTTTCCAGAGACTTCCCGAAACCGGGGAATACACGCCTTCTTCGCCCTCGGCAAGAGTCGCTTCGAGAACCGGAGCAGCTGCCGCACTGTGGCTTTCAAACGTAAACTGCCCGGTCGCAATCCAGCGTTCCTTTTCTTCTTCAAACGCCTTCTTGCGTCTGGATTCAAAGGCTTCGATGGATTCCGCATTTTCGGCGAGAAATTTTTCATATTCCAAAATATCGAACGAGCTTTCCTCGATCTTTACATGGAACTTTCCCGCAATAAAGTCCTTGCGCATCTGCAGCAGTTCGTCGGCGCCCACTTCGTAGAAGCGAACCCGGTCAAAGAACCGCAGCAGATACGGAAGCGAAAAATCGGACGTCCGCTTGAAACGGTTCCACATCTGCACGGTCCTTCCCACGAACTGGTAGCCGCCGGGACCTTCCATGCCATAGACGCACATATAGGCTCCACCGATTCCGACCGCATTTTCTGGCGTCCAGGTTCTCGCCGGATTGTACTTTGTCGTCACCAAACGATGTCTCGGGTCAAGAGGCGTCGCCACAGGCGCTCCCAGATAGACGTCGCCAAGTCCCATCACGAGATAGTCCGCGTCAAAGACAATCCTTTTGACATCTTCCACGGAATCCAGACCGTTTACTCGGCGGATGAATTCGATATTGTTCGGAGTGCACCACGGAGCACCCGGACGAACCGTCGTCACATATTTCTGAATCGCAATGCGCGTTTGCGGATCGTCCCACGAAAGCGGCAGATAGACTGTCCGGGTGGCGACTTTCGTCATCTTGTTTTTCTTCAGATGTTCCGAAAGTTCAGCGAGCTTTCGCAACATTTCCCATTGACGGATTTTCCGAATGTCGTAGTGAATCTGGATGGAGCGGATTCCGGGAGTCACATCGATAACAAATTCCTTCAGCTGTTCCTTCACTGCGAGCATCCAGGCATGCGCCGTAAAGCGAAGCCGCAAGTCGATCCGGTTCGGTCCAAATTCCAGAAGGACATAATCATCGCCGTCAGCGCGGACAACGACATGTTCCATTTCACTTTCCGTATGAAACTCCGCGACAATTGGTGTCGTTACCGGAGAAGCTTCCAATTCCGGAATTTCAAAAGATGCCTTTGCCGGATCTTGCAGGTTCGCTTCCCGAGCCAAGCGAATCTCTTCCGCCTTTTGTGCGGAAATCGGAATGAACTTGACCTTGTCTCCGCTGCGAAGTTCGCCCATTTTCCACAGTTCCGCGGAAACGATTGTTACCGGGCAGGCAAAGCCGCCAAGGCTAGGCCCGTCAACGCCCAAGATAATCGGCATATCTCCCGTAAAGTCAACCGTTCCGACCGCATACGCATTATCGTGAAGATTCGAAGGGTGAAGTCCCGCTTCGCCGCCATCGGGACGCGCCCACTTGGGTTGCGGTCCAATCAAGCGGATTCCCGTGCGCGAAGAGTTGTAATGGACTTCCCAGGTTGCGGCAAAAAATTCGTCAATGTCGTTTTCTGTCAGGTAATCCGGTGCGCCGTGCGGACCATACATCACACCGATCTTCCACTCGGAAGAAATCTTCGGAACAGCCTTTTCAGCCGGAACAAGCGGTTCGCCTGAAATGTCGTTTCCTATATGCAGAATGTCTCCAGCCAAAAGAGCACGTCCGCCGTGACCGCCAAAACCGCCAAGCGTAAAAGTCGATTTGCTCCCCAGGTAATCGGGAACATCGATTCCTCCTCGAATCGCGAGATAGGCGCGCTGTCCGAGCTTCGTAAGACCGAACTTGAGAACATCGCCGTCCTTGACTGCAACCGGAGCATTCTTCGGACAATGTTCCCCGTTCAACTTCGCCGGAAAATCTCCGCCCGTCCATGCGATAAGGGCGTCCGTGTGAAAGCAGAGCGAACAGCCGGAAAGGGTCATTTCAATCCCTGCCGCATCGTCCGCATTTCCGACAATTTTATTCGCCAAGCGGAAGCTGTAATTATCCATCGGACCGGAAGGCGGAATGCCGACATCCCAAAGTTTCAGGCGACCCGGATAGTCCTGCACAGTTGTCTGCAAACCGGGAGCGAGAATTTCAAAAGTCCGATTTTTGTAATGGTAATCGTTTAAAATCCAGGTCGAAACGTTCCCCGAGACAAAGGCGCCCATTTCGAGAACATCCTGCAAAAGTTTGATATTCGTTTCAAATCCGCAGAGCCGAACTTTCGCCAAGGCGACTTTCGCCTTTTCGATATTTTCCGCCCGATCTTTCCCGGCGACAATAATCTTCGCGAGCAGCGGATCGTAAAAAGCGCTGACTTCCGTCCCGCGCGAGACCCAAGTATCCACCCGGACATCCTTCGGAAAATCGGCTTCCGTTAAAAGGCCGCTCGACGGTCGGTAATTCTTTCCCGGATCTTCCGCATAGACGCGAAACTCCATCGCATGGCCTTTGGG
>JBNMGX010000208.1:0-4109 GCA_050872465.1 Hallerella sp. | reverse complement strand
GTTCCCAGTAGCTTGTCACGCCGAAATTCTGGTTCAGAAGATTGCGCATTTCCCCGGACCATTCCTTCATGTCGAGAAGCGCGAGCTTTGCGCGGAATTCCGTGATGAGCCTGCGCACGCCTGCATCGCCTAGGCCGTAGTCTTTTCCGTAGGTTTCGAGCAGATAGGTGTTGTTGTTGTTTCCTGTCGCGTTGCCGTAAATCCAGCGGACGGCTCCCGTTCCGAGCCATGTCCCGAGGAATGTGGGGAATATGTTAGAGTATTGGGAGCCTCCCAGGAGATATCTCTGGTTTGCGTTTACCCCCTGTGCGCCCGGGCCGCCGAAAGAACCGTCGATAAGCCATCCCGAATAGCATTCGATAGGCATGAACGGGGCCATCAATGTCGCTGCGTTGAGAAATCCCATACCGCTGTAGATTCCATTTCTGTGCGAGAACATATCCTGCTGGATCCATGTGTTGCCCGCTTCTTGGAACCAGTGAGCCTGCTTGGCACCGGGATATCCGTTCGTCATGGAGTGGATGCCTTCGTGAATCATGGCGTCCATCTGGGCGACTCGATCGTTATAGGGGCAGGAAGTATTGAAGCTGTAAAGCGGATAGAAGGAGGGAACTACCGCAGTGTATCCCGCGGCATAGCTTTGCCAACCGCCTGTCGTGTCGGTCTTGGCGCCGCCGGCGCATGTTCCCGAGCCGTAATAGTAGATGGCGCTGTATTTGCCGTCCTGGGCCTGTGCGTCGGGAGCCCAGCCAAGCGTGTTGTAGAGATATTCAAAATCCGTATCGTATTTTTTCAGGATGCTGTCGATTGTCACGTCGGTTATGCGCGAATCGCGGTCGTTTCCCCAGTAGAAAGCCCACCATTTTCCGGCTTTTCTTCCTGTCACTCCCGAACAGTTGTCGTTGAACTGCGTTGGCGGATTGACAATCCCGATGTTCGACTTGGTGTCGTAATCCAGATCGGTGCGGTAGCTAGGCCACGTATAGGCGTCCCCGGAGGCGGCAAAACCTAGGGCAAGCGCTCCGGAAAGAAGTGTGTAGAAAAGAGTTTTTTGATTCATATCCAAGACAATCCCTATTTTTCCTTGTGAAAAATTTCACGAAGTATGTGTAAAAAATATATGGAAAATCCTTGAGTTGAAATATTCCAACTCAATATCTAAAAAGAAATCGTGTTGAGAGTGTGTAAAAAATGTTTGGCTGAAATCAAATTTGGTGTAAGGGCTTTGTGGAAAATTGTCGAAAAATAGATGGAAGAAATTAGAATTTTTGATTAAAGAGGTGCGCGGTAAGCGGGATTTGTTATTAGTGGTTAGTTGATAGTGGACAGAAGTCAGGAATCAGGAATGAGGAATTCGGAATTAGGAATTCGGAATTGACGCTTTAGCGAACTGTAAGTTGTCAGGAATCAGTGGATAGTGTGATTTGAAGGGACGTGGAATACGGTAAGCGGGGCGAGAGTTGTCAGGGATTAGGGATTAGTTGATAGTTATTAGTGGAGAGTTAATAGAAATCAGGAGACAGGAATTCGGAATTAGGAATGAGGAATTGACGTTTTAACGAACTGTAAGTTGTCAGAAAACAGAAATCAAGAATCAGTAGTTAAACGGGACAAGGACCGTCTATGCGTTAAACTGTCATTATCGGGCTTGACCCGATAATCTCCGAAAAGGGATTCCCGTGTCCCTTATGCCGCATCCCGAAAACCTAGACGTCTGCGGACTAAACCCTCACCCCTAATCCCTAGAACTTAAATGTCTTCTGTCCTAAGCTCTAGATTCTAAACATCGGGATGATTTCGGCAGGTGGTGGCACGACAAAAAGCCAGGATGTCCGCAAATGCGAGTTCAAGGCGATATCTAAAATTTTTTAGCTTTGCCCCATGGATTCCGCCGAACTGCATTTTCATAGACGTCTTTCTATCGCGCCGATGCTTGATTTCACGGATAGGCACGAACGTTTTTTCCTGAGGCTTCTCTCCAAAAATGTCCTGCTCTATACGGAGATGGTCGTCGCGAATGCGCTTTTGCATGCGGGACCAAAATTTCTAAAGCATCACTCGGTGGAAAATCCTGTTGCACTGCAGCTCGGCGGTTCCGACCCGAAAATGCTTGCGGAATGCGCGAAAATGGTCGAGGACGCGGGCTTTGACGAGGTGAACCTGAATTGCGGCTGTCCTTCCGAGCGCGTCCAGTGCGGTTCCTTTGGCGCGGTTCTCATGAAGCGGAAAGACCTTGTCGCGGAATGCGTCGCGTCGATGAAAGCTGTTGTAAAAATTCCCGTAACTGTCAAGACCCGGATAGGGGTCGATGAATTTACCGATTGGGAATTTTTCGAGGATTTTATCCGGACGGTTGCTGGCGCAAAGTGCGACGCGTTCATCATCCATGCCCGGACGGCAAGGCTCCGCGGCTATTCACCCAAGGAAAATCGGGAAAAGCCGACGATCCGATATGAAACGGTTTATCGGCTCAAGGACGAATTTCCCGAGTTGGATGTTTCCGTCAATGGGGATGTCAAGACGCTTGAGCAGGCGAAGGTGCATCTGGGACATGTCGATGGCGTGATGATGGGGAGGGCCGTCTATGCAAATCCTTGGATTCTCGCTCATGCGGATTCCGAGATTTTCGGCGCAAAGGACCGTTCTCCGAAAAACAGGAAGGAGCTTCTAGAGGCGTTTCTTCCCTATGTGGAAGAGGCTCTCCGGGAAGGCGTCTCGTTGACGATTCTCACGAAGCATCTTTACGGCCTGTTTACCGGATTTCCCGGGGGGAAGAGGTTCCGGCAGATTTTGTCCGAAGAATCGCCGAAGAAAGGCTCCGGCGGCGAAGTGATTTTGCGCGCGATGGATGCTGTCGATTGCGCTAGAAGCGCGGACTGAAAATTTCGGCCTCGTTTCCGTGCGAGCGGATGATTTTCAACAGATCCTCGGTCTTGAGCCAGACTGTCGCGGTGTTTTCGTTCGGATGGATTCCGATGAGGCCCGGAGATTCGAGAAATTCGCTGTCCAGGAAAAACTTGACCGCTTTTTCACTGTCGTTCAGCAGCCCGAGCGGTGTCACGGAACCGGGCTTGAGGGCTAGGAATTGCCAGAGGTCTTCTTCCGACGCGAATGTTAACGGTCGCAGGCCGAATTCCTTCCGGAAAGATTTTAGGTCGATCCGCTTTTCCCCTTTGATCGTGATCAGGTAGTAGTTTCGCTTCCGGTTGTCGCGGACGAACAGGTTTTTCGCTTCGCATTCGGGGTGGGGAAGTTCCATTTCCGAAATATCCTCCATCGTAAAAGCGGCTCGGTGTTCGGCGGTTTCGTAAGGAATCTTCAGACTGTCCAGAAAAGCGTAGGTCTCTTGCTTGGTCATGCGCGTCAATGCTTGGAAAAAGGATTTAAAAAACAAACGTAGGTCTCCGAAGAGGCCTACGCTTGTTTGGGGTATGGAGGAAATCAATCCCAATATAAATCTTTTTTGTTCGGAGGAAAAGGGGGTGGTGCTCTTTACTTCGCTTACAAAAATATTTATTATTGCTTTGACGGGGGACGTTTCGACTCGCCTCGTTCCCGTGGCAATTCCTTAAGCTTATTTTTCTGTTCTTGGGTCAGTACGCTCTTGAAAAAACGGATGTCCGCGATACGCGAATCGAGCCGTTTTTCGTTCAGGATGAGGAGCTCCATCCGGACAACCTGGAGGTCCGCTTCGTTTGCCGAATCCGCATCGAGAATATCGTGGAGGCGCCTTTCCTTTTCGTGAATCGTTTTCTTTAATTCCTTCCGGATGGAATCGCAGGCTCGACCGTTAGAATCCAGCAGGGCGATTTGCCTAGCCGAAAGTCCGAGAGCGCTGTCGATTCGATGCTTGAATTCGCGGTTCTTTTTTTCGGGAAATTCCAGTCCGGGCTTGGACTTTTCGGAAAATTTTGGCTGCGGTGGAACTTCGTGGCAAAGCAGCGCGGGACTTGCAAAGAATCCGGCGGCGGCTGCGAGGAAAAGTCCGCAAATCCAGAACGGTGTGGCGTTTTTTTTCATGGTCATTCCCTTGTTGGGTAATAAGTGTCGATTGGGGTGGAAAACGTGCTGACCGCTTCGCCGGAACCTAGCGAATGGAACCATGTGAG
>JBNMGX010000207.1:0-4114 GCA_050872465.1 Hallerella sp. | reverse complement strand
TAACCGCCGAACGGAAGGATGGCGAACGGGTCACGACGAATCTTGCCGACCAGGGACGCATCGATCGTGGAAGCCGCGGTGATTTCGGAACCGACGATGGATCCGAGGAACACGCCGTGGTTCCAGTTGAGCGACTGGTGAACCAGCGGAATCGTCGAGGGACGGCGACCGCCAAAGAGGATGGCGCTGATGGGAACGCCGGCGGGATCTTCCCATTCCTTCGCAATGCACGGGCACTGTTTCGCCGGAGCGGTGAACCGGGCGTTCGGGTGAGCCATTTCCTCGCCCTTCGGAGCCTTGTCCTTCGGAAGAGCGTCGCGGGTCTTGCCCTTCCAATCGACGAGCTTGCCCTTGGCCGGATAGCCGATGCCTTCCCACCAGACGTCGCCGTCTTCCGTGAGAGCGCAGTTGGTGTAAATCGTATTCTTTTCCGCGGAGATGAGGGCGTTCTTGTTGGATTCCGCGGAAGTTCCCGGAGCGACGCCGAAGAAACCGGCTTCCGGGTTGATGGCGTAAAGACGTCCATCCTTGCCGAACTTCATCCATGCGATGTCGTCACCGATGGTTTCGACCTTCCAGCCCGGAATCGTCGGGATGAGCATGGCGAGGTTCGTCTTGCCGCAAGCGGACGGGAAAGCGCCGGTCACATACTTGACTTCGCCCTTCGGGTTCGTGAGCTTGAGGATGAGCATGTGTTCGGCGAGCCAGCCTTCGTCGCGGGCGAGAACGGTCGCGATGCGGAGCGCAAAGCACTTCTTGCCGAGCAGGGCGTTTCCACCGTAGCCGGAACCATAGGACCAAATGAGGCGTTCTTCCGGGAACTGGGTGATGTACTTGTATTCGACGTCCGCGCAGGGCCACACGCCGTTGTCCTTTTCGCACTTGCGGAGCGGCTTGCCGACCGAGTGGAGGCAGGGGACGAAGTCGGCGTTCGGATCGGCGTTGAAAATGTCGAGAACCTTCTTGCCGGCGCGGGTCATGATGTCCATGTTGAGGACGACGTATTCGGAGTCCGTGACTTCGATGCCGTTCTTGGAAATCGCGGAACCCAGCGGACCCATGCAGAACGGAATCACATACATGGTGCGTCCGTGCATACAGCCCTTGTAAAGTTCGCGCATCGTCTGCTTGAGTTCGGACGGATCGATCCAGTGGTTGGTCGGACCCGCGTCCTCTTCCTTGACGGAAGAGATGAACGTGCGGGATTCCACGCGCGCCACGTCGGACGGAAGGGAGCGGAACAGGTAGCAATTTTCCTTCTTGGCGAGCTTTGTCGCAAGGCCCGCGTCGACGCACTTCTGCATCAGGCGGTCATATTCTTCCTTGGAACCGTCGACGACAACGACGTTGTCCGGTTCGCACATCGCGATCATTTCGTTCACCCAAGTGCTGATCTTCGGGTGCTTGATATCGTTAAGAGTAAGACTCATTATGAGCTCCTATTTGGTTTAACGTTAAGTTTCGAATAATTCGAACGCCTAGAAAATAGCAAATATTTAACGGACAATGCCAACACTTTTTGGAAAAAAACAGCGGAACGCTTATCTTAGGCTAATTTTCAAACCAAGCCTTGCATTTTTCAAAAACAAATTTCCAGACATGCTCCCCAAGACATTTTTCAAAGAAATTCACCGGTTTCCGCCTTTTTCCGCAAAAATTACATAGATTACAAGCGTTAAAACCTATCGAAGGATTTCTGATGAACTGGTCCTACCGCGAACACAACAAGAACATTCTCTGCATGATTATGGCCGGCGGACAGGGAAGCCGCTTACAGCCCCTCACCCGCGACCGCGCAAAGCCCGCTGTCCACTTCGGCGGGACATATCGCATAATCGATTTCGTCCTCAACAACTTCATCAATTCCGGGATTTTCAAAATCAAGGTTTTGACACAGTTCAAGTCGGATTCCCTGAACAAGCATATTTCCGCAGCCTGGAATTTGAACGCGAGCCTAGACCAATATGTCGATTTGGTTCCCGCCCAGATGCGCACCGGCGGAGACTGGTACAAGGGAACTGCGGACGCTATCTTCCAGAACATCAACCTCATCACGGATGAACGCCCGGACATCGTCGCCATTTTCGGCGGGGATCACATCTACAAGATGGACGTGAACCAGATGATCGATTTCCATCTTTCGCGGGCAGCGCTCCTCACCATCGCGGCGATTCCCGTTCCCGTCGAGGAGGCTCACGAATTCGGCATCATCGAAGTCGATTCCGACAACCGCATGATAGGCTTCGAAGAAAAGCCCAAGAATCCGAAACAGATGCCGGGACGCCCGGGCTGGTGCCTCGCGAGCATGGGGAACTACATTTTTACAAGCAAGTTTCTCGTCCGCGAACTTTTGAAGCATTCGAGCGAAGGGGCGGCGGATTTCGGCAAGGACATCATCCCGGCGCTGTATCCGCATTTTCCCGTCTATGTCTATGATTTCAACACGAACATCGTCCGCGGTGAACGGCCCGAGACAAAAGGCTACTGGCGCGACGTGGGAACCCTAGACGCCTTCTTCGAAGCGAACATGGACATCTGTTCGGAAAATCCGCCGTTCGATCTTTACAACAACTACTGGCCGATCCGCACGTTCAACTGGAACCAGCCTCCCGCAAGATTTTTTAGTGCAGGCGATTCCGAGCATCCGGGAGCGGCAATCGATTCGGTTGTTTCCGCTGGCTGCGTCATCGGCGGCGGTCGCGTTATCAAGAGCGTCCTCTCCCCGGCGGTTTCCATCCAGAAAGACGCCTTGGTCGAAGAATCGATTCTCTTCCCCGACGTGACCATCGGCCCCGGCGCCAAGGTCCGCAAGGCGATTATCGAAAAAGGCGTCCACATTCCCGCCGGATTCGAAATCGGCTACAATCTCGAACGCGACAGGAAAATTTTCCACGTCACGCCCTCGGGAATCGTTGTTCTCGCCAAGGATACGATTATCAAGGCGTAATCTTCTAACAATTCCGCCTAAAAGCTCCGGTAATTCCGGGGCTTTTTTCGTGAAGAGAATAAGAGCTCTGCTGTTCGTTCGGCAAATTTTAATATATTATTGAAACAACAGGAGATACGAACAATGACAAACCGGAACTCTTACCGCTACTCCCGGCTGTCGTTCTTTAACGAGGCGAGCATCAAAAAGCTGAAGAGCTTTCGATATCAAGTCCCGACAACTGTGGGAATATCACAATTATGGTTGTCCGGAATACAACTATAAATTTTTGGACCACAAGCCCTATTGTATAAAAGACTCCATAAAGCTCAAAAAGGAGAACTCACATGAGAACAATCTTCTTCGCTAGTCTCCGTTCTCGCAGCGTTCCTCTTCGCTAAGCCATTCATCGTCTTTCCAGAGTCGGTGGACTACGATTTCACAAAACCTCGGTCGCAAATCTCGACAAGCGACTACAAACACCTGATTTGCGAATCTCTCCCGCCCGATGTGGATAATTCAGAACATTCCTTTGTGGCAATCGGGGTCCAAAAACACATTTCCGGCAACAAATGTTCCGCAGAACTTCTCTATATCATCCGAGATACCACAGAACAGTTTCACGCCGGGGACAAATTCATTACGAATTGCGGAAAGACATATTCAACCGGTCTTCAATTTTTCTCCGGACGCGAAATCCGCTACAAAAAAATAATTATGAACGATCCAACATATTTCTTATCGAACTCAACTACAATTTAACCGAATACATCTATTACCCGGGATCGTATGGAGATACCTGGAGCGACTTTATGATGCCGGCTCACTTCCCTATCGGATATATTACTTGTCCAGAAGTATGGCGAAGACCCATAGATTTCATTAAAGAAAATTTGATAGACGATCTTTTTGAACTTTCCAACAAAATTTACATCTACGGAACCCCCTATCAAACAGCGAAGCCCAAAACCAAAAGGGATTCCCTCCTTATCAAGGCAGAAAAATTGCTGAAGCTCCAAGGGAAGGACCCTAAAAAATTCTTTGACAGGCTTTTCTCCAATCGGGATTCCATTCATGTGACCAAATTCAGCCGTCCCTATGTTGCGGTGGGAGCCATCCATGCCATGCGCGAAAAAATAACGGGAAAAGATACCTTGTGCGAAATCGACTTCAAACCCTACTATACGT
>JBNMGX010000206.1:0-4133 GCA_050872465.1 Hallerella sp. | reverse complement strand
TCCTATCCATAATCGCATTCAAAAAAATCCAGAACGAATAGACGGCCACTTCCTTCAAAAAACTCCAATCGATTTTTCCGAAAGCCATTTTGATATTCAAGAATTTTTTGCAATAGAAAAAATTAGAGGCGAGAGTACACAAATTAAATACGGTCGTCACCACGACCAGCGCAACGGCCTTGTAACCGAATTGCAAAAGCACGATCATCGTCCCTGTATTCAGAACAATCCGGAAAATCGCCACGACCTTCTGGAAGACAAAGCGTTCATACGCCGTGATGATGGAACCGAACAGGCTAAATGGAAACGTGACCGCGAGATTCAGCACCATCAAAAAGAGCATCACCCGCACACGCGAAAGCTCCCCCGCTGTCATCGCCCCGTCAAAAATCAGTTCCGTATTAAAAGCCAGCACAAAACCCAATGCAACCGCCACCAGACTGATTCCGCAATACAAAAGGAAAAACATCCCGAACATCTTGCTTTGTTCTTCTGTCTTTCCTTCCGCCCGGTATTTCGCCGTATAGCGGACGATCGCATTTCCAAATCCCAAGTCGAGAATCGTCAAGTAGGCAACGACCGACGCGACAATCGAATACATTCCATATTCCGACTTGCCGAGCATCCGGAGCAGGTAAGGCGTATAAAGAAGTCCGACCAGATTGTTCAGGCCGAGGACGACATAGGAAAGGAGCGCGCCGAGTTTAAGCTGGGATGGCATGAGAGAGGCTAATAAAACTTACGCATAAAATTTTTCTCATAAACAAGACAAAACCCCTCGAGATGTATTTTCATTTTGAAAGAGATCCTTTATCGATTCCTTTTTCACGATATCAGCGTTTTTAACCAATTTGGAATTTACGCCATGCGCCAAGGTAAAAAGATAGACAGGAATACCATTTCTTCTCGCCACCTTAATGGCGGGCACAAAATCGCTGTCTGCAGAAACAAGAATCAATTTTTCAAAAGTCTTTGCATAACTAATCCACGCAATATCTAAACCAATTTTAATATCGACCCCTTTCTGTGAAAGATTGGGCGAATAATCCGAATCTTCATAGGGAGATTTTTTTTGATAGCTCTTTTTTCGCAACAACCATCCAGAAAATTGAAGAGTTCCTTCACGGACTGCAAAAAAATCCAAATTAGAGATTTCATCTAAAAGTTGATTTCCCTCTTTAAATTGCGGTTGTTTTTCAAAAAAATATTTTGCATGAGAAACCGGCGGAGTCGTCTCTCCATCACAAGGGCGGCAATCGTAAAAATAAGCCCGATAATCTTTTTGTTCAAAACTTAAGTTTTGCAATATACATTTGACAAATTGTTCAACATCAGCAGCCTTGATAGTTTGGCTAAAAACACGTTTAAACTTTTTCCGTAAAAACGCCCCATCAATCAGAATCGCAGTTTCCACTTTTCCTCCAAAGTAAAAAAGACCTACTTAAGGGACACTTGCGTGTTTGATATAAACCCTTTTTTCGGTCTGTATTTGATTCTAATATACATAAAAAAAATAATTCTGTCAATAAGGAAAAATGTCGTGTTATTTTTTCGAAAATAGTTAATCTCAAGTTTAGAGCTTGATTTCATTCAATAATCATCCAAAACAGATTTTTATATTTGGAATAACTCTATAGCCTAGCCTATGGATTCTCTTTGTCAATTCTAGAACTGACAAAGAGAAACAAATGTTCAAGCCGAGAAAAACGACTTGCATACTTTCCAATTGGAAGCTATTTTTTCTTAGGTTAAAAATTTTACTTGACTGCTCCTCTGAGTTTTAAGGAGATTGAAAATGGATGATACAAGCGGAATCGTTTATGTCCTTTCAAACGAAGGAATGCCGGGGCTTTTGAAAATCGGCATGACACAACGAGAAGATGCCGCCCAACGGATGAATGAACTTTATACGACAAGCGTTCCGTTCCAGTTTAACTGCGTTTACGCCTGTCGCGTCGATGATTGCAAGAAAGTGGAAGAAGCATTGCATGTTGCTTTTTCTACGGACCGTGTAAATCCAAAACGAGAATTTTTCAGAATGTCCTCCGAGAGGGTTCTCGCCATATTAAAATTATTTGAAAAAGAAAATGTAACCGATACGCTAACTACAGACTTGCAAAAGGATCTTTCTACTGAAGAACAAGAAGCAGAGAAAAAATCTCGCCTACGTCGTCCACCCTTGAATTTTGATGAAATGGGAATTTCTAAAGGTGACCGTTTGACAATGTTTTACGAAGACAAGGAATATGTTGTTGAAGTCTGCGACATTCACAAAGTCAAGTTCGAAGGAGAGGAATATTCTCTTACCGGTATAACAAAGAAAATTCGCAATATTAATTACGCAATGCAACCGACCCGTTTTTGGAATTATAACGGCAGGAAACTTTCTGAAATTTACGACGAGACCTACTCCATAAGCGAGGATTGACAGTGTTCCGCCCAAGTTGAACTTGAACTTTTTTTGACAAAGCTAAAAAGTTGGTCCATCATGCCGTCTAGCACTTTTAAAAAGACGGACAGGCCATGGTCGCGATATACAAAAAACTATTCTGTCAAAGAGAAGAACCTTTGCCAACCAATCCTTTCGAACACACCGAATCATAATCGACAGGCTCCGATGCGAGCGGACGGATAATCCGCTTCCGCGAAACGTCAAAATCATCGGAAATCAAGCTTTTTTTCGGATTGTAGTCAGCATGATTTACCCGGGCAAGGTCCAAAAGCAGATGCGGCAAATCGTCCATTACAAACGGATCGTGCAAATGCCTCCGGATTCGCGATTCGTCGTCGGGATACTTTTCTCTCCAGGAATCAGAAAGCCAAATCATAAAGGGAACATCCAGCTGGGCTTGAAGTCCCTGCGCACCCAAAAGATGGAGCCCGCGAGAACGACCGACATGATTTCTGAAATCGTACGCTTCATCGCCATGGTCCGCGAAGTACACAACCGCCGCAATTCGATCGCGATACATTTGAATAATCGAATCGACAATGGAATCGTTGTAAAGCGTCGCATTGTCATAAGAAGCAACATAGCGCTTTTGTTCTCTCGTTAAATCTTGGCGAAAGCCATAATCATCTTCATTGAATTTTGCTCGTGCCGAAGGAAAACGCATCACAGGATTCACATGCTGCCCGTACAAATGAAATATTATCAAATTCTGGGATATTGATTCCAAAGAATTGCGTTTTTTCCTGTAATCATCAAGTAGTTCCCCGTCGTATTGGAACTTTTGTGTATTTCTGTGGGAGAAAAGTTTAGGAGCAAGATCGGGATGGTTAAAAAATCCACAAGACGCATCATAGGTATCCATTCCAACAGCCGGCACGAACTGGTTGCTGTAAAAGACAACATTGTAACCTGCCGACTTGAATATTGCCGGGAACAGCGGGGTTTCGCTCCATTCGCGGGAATCGTCCATACTCGCCATGGAAAGGAAAAGCCTGAACGCAGAAGAGGTCGCATTGATTGGCGAAACAACATTGTCGTAAATAGACAACCCATTCAACCTAGAAAGTTTTGGGTTTGTTTCCAGAGGATAACCGTACAAACTGGAGTGATGTCGATTGAATGATTCTCCAATAACGACAACGATCGTCTTAGGAACGGAATCCAAAGAAATGGCACGGACATCCGAATTGCTAATGGCGCAAATTTCAAAAGCATCTCGCTCCTGCAAGAATTGTGAAAGAGCCTGAAATCCGTAAAACAATGGCGACTTTATTGCCGCCGAATTTTGCGCACGATGCCAATCTTCGCGAAACTCAAGCGAATAGTATCTGGCATTGTTCAGCAAAACGCACAAGGCTAATAGAAGATAAGCACTTAGAGCGAAGCGACAGGAGCGAAGCGACAGGAGCGAAGCGACTATCTTCCTCGAGAAAAATTCAACAACAGCAAATAAGAGCATACCTGCGCATAAAACGAAGAACTTACCGTTCAACACATATACGGTAAAAAATTCGGAAGTCTCTTGCGGATTCGTTTCTTCGATTAGCTGAAAGACGTTCGCGTTCATGTGACACCCAAAGAAAAAAAGAAGAAAGCACTCGAAAAAGAAAACGCCATAGACCAGAACATGCGAAATTCCCAACCAGACAATTTTAAGCGAACGTCCCACCCTGCCCAAAAG
>JBNMGX010000205.1:0-4135 GCA_050872465.1 Hallerella sp. | reverse complement strand
GATTCCGAAAAGGAGTTCACCCTTTCGCTGGAACTCGACAGTGTTTCATATAAGCTAAACAAGCCGGAATGGGGAAAGGCGGACGCTTCTGCGCGCGGAAAGGCTGTCCTGCACCTGCCCCATGCGGAAAACGGAAGCTTCGCCAACCCGACGCTCGAAGGAAACTTCTTTCTCGACCGAGCCTTCTATCGAAACGAGTTTTCTGTCGATATCGGATTCGGAAGCCTCAGCAAGATTTCGGCGACCCTTTCCGGATTTTTCACCAAGATCCGGCGCACAAAGCCTGTCGTCAAGAAAGCGGCAGCCAAGTCGAGACCTGTGAACATCGCCGTCCACATCAGCGATTCGGGACGCGATACGGTAGCCATCGCCACGAACCTAGCGAACATTCCCCTGACGCTCGACCTCTGGGTGCTCGGAACCTCCGACCATCCGCTTCTCCGCGGAGACATCAACAATTCGGGAAACGGAACCATCGGGCTCAAGGATATGTTCCAGTTCGACTTGGAATCGCTCGCCATCTCCTTCCAGGACGTTCCCTGGAATCGCGGAAGCATCAACATTTCGAGCGTGCAGAACCTGCCCTACTGCAAAACGAGCAGCCACCGGGACGATGACGAGACATGCCCGGTGCACCTCGACATTTTGGGTTCCGTCGTCGCCCCGAAACCGATGCCTAGCGCAAACTGCGGCGTTGACGATTCCCCGGCTTCCCTCTATTACAGCGTTCTCCTGGGCTGCATCTCCGAAGAGGAAAGTTCCACGATCGACCGGAACAAGGTTGCGGGAAAACTCATCGGAAGCGTTCTGACCAGCACGGCGAACAAGACGCTCGGCGGAGAATACGTCGGGGACATCGACATGAAATTCAAGCTGTTCAACGAGGAATCCGTCGCCGAAAAGGATTCGAGCTACCTGATGATTCCCATCTCCCTAAACCGCTGGGTCAAGGACCTGAGCCTCGTCTTCGGCTACAAGCAGGACCAGAGCGAAACGCCGACTTACGACCGGGCTATCGAAGCGGGCATTTCTTACATCATCCCGGCATTTTCCGAAGAAGACAAGACGAAAAACCCGGAGCATTACAGTCCCCAGCTCGATTTCGGTGCAAGCCTCGTTTCCAAGAACTACATCACCACGACCGACGAAGACGCTAGCCGTCTCGAAAAGAACATCGGATTCAATTACAGCTACAAGTTCTGGTCTCCGTGCCTCTTCGGCATCGGCAAGTGCAAGGCGTTCGCGCCCAAGGACAAGGAGAAGAAATGATCGCTCGACGGATTCTCCTCGCCATTTGCCTGTGCCTCGGATTTCTTCACGCCGCGGAAACCGCCGATACGGTCAAAGTAAAGAACCGCTGGAAGGTTTCGTTCATCGGGAACAGCCTCTATTCGGACGAACAGCTCGCGCTCCAGCTCGACATTCCCGAAGAATTCGGAATCGTCGATACGACGAGACAGGATTTTTTGATGCGCATCGCACGCACGAACCTCGAACTTCTCTACTATTCCGAAGGCTACTTCAGCTTTACGTCGTCCATGGAAGTTCTGCGAAACCATACCGACCCGGCGGATTCCGTCCCCTACACGCTCTACCGATTCCGAATCGAGGAAGGCGTTCCGTACAAGTTCAGCGAAATGAAAATCGATCGGGACATTGCGGCAGACAGCGTCGCGCTGAAAGGAATCCGCTTTAAGAGCGGAGCGGCCTACGACCCGACGATCGTCGCCGATGACGTCCAGCAAATCCAGATTCTTTACCGGGAATACGGCTATCTGCACGTACGGGCGGATTACCTGGAATATCTCGATACGCTGAACCATCTGGTCAATGTGGAAATCTATGTCGATCCGGGAACGCGCGTCCGGATGGGAGACTTTTCGAGCGAGACGAAGAAGCCCGCGCAAATCGCAAAGCTCGATACGAACAACCAGGAAGGGCTTTCCGACACGGCATGGCTCAATCGGCTGTGGCGGATCCCCAAGGGCGAAGTCATCAACGGAAAGACGTATGCGACATTCCGGTCGAAACTTCTTTCCACGCAGATTTTCACCTCCGTCCACCTGGAGGATTTTCCGCGGGAAGACGGGCTTTCGGACGTGCGCTTCAACGCAGTCGAGCGGATGCCCGGAGAAACCCGATACTCCGTCTTCTTCGAGGAGGTTTACGGATTTGGCGCCTCCGCGATGCTCAAGCACAAGAATTTCCTGGGGCATTTCCACGAAGGCTCGGCAAGCATTCTCGTGGCGCAGAACAAGCAGGAACTCATGCTCGGCTATGCAAACCCGCTGCTATTCGGAACGCGCTTCAGCTTCATTCCCACGGCGATTCGCTTCGACGACCACATCAGCTTCAACCACGAAAAGACCTCCCCTCCCGCCTACCCGGACAGCCTCGAAGAACGAAAGGAAATCATCAACCGCGGAGACCTTACGTTCGGCATTTCGAACAACATCCGTTTCCGCGCCTCTCTCGACACGCGCTTCGTACAAAAGAACGAATCCAAGCTGTTCAAGGTCAAGGGAGAAACGGCTCTCACGTTCGACTATTCGAACGACTACTTCAACCCGACAAAGGGTCTGCGCTTTGCACCGAAACTGGGCTGGGGCATGAACTTTACCGGGAGCATCCGGGATCCGGAAATGCGCGGCAACCCTTATACTTACGGAGAGCTGACGAGCACCGGCTACCTGCCCCTCTTCGGGCCGTTCCTTTCCGCCGCGAGCGTGAGCTTCGGAAAGTTCTTCAACCAGGCCCTCGAAGACGATGCCCGAATCTTTTACCAAGGCGGTTCCCGCACGGTCCGCGGATACCACTTCCGCAGCATCTACCCGAGCTACACAAGCCTTGACGAAAACGGCGAAGAAGTCATCAATACGGGACTGACTCCGCAATATCTCCGAGTGAACGTGGAACTGCGCATCAACTCCCCGTTCGAAGCGACCAAAAACTGGCAATTGGTCGAGTTCTACGACTGGACGCACGTTTCGGACAAGAGCAGCCTTTACGCCGGGAAAAACAATGCGGCTCTCGGAACAGGCCTTCGCTACAAATGGCAGTTCCTGACCCTCCGGCTGGACTACACATTCAAAAAGAAACTTCCGGGATTTTCCCCGGAAGCGTTTTCCTTCGATCGAATCAACTTCGACCTGTCGCAGGCTTTCTAGAACTATTCGCGCGTCAAGGTCTTGTACTTGAAGCGTTTCGGCGTGTCCGCGTCTTCGCCCATGCGACGCCTGTAATCCGCTTCGTACTCACTCCAGTTTCCTTCGAACCAGACGACTTTCGAATCTCCTTCGTAAGCGAGGATGTGGGTCGCTACGCGGTCGAGGAACCAGCGGTCGTGCGAAATGATCACGGCGCAGCCCGCAAAGCGGAGAATCGCCTGTTCCAGGGCCTGCAAGGTTTCGATGTCCAGATCGTTCGTCGGTTCGTCGAGGAACAGGAGGTTTCCCGGATGCTGGAGGTTCTTCGCCATCAGCACGCGGTTGCGTTCCCCGCCGGAGAGGACGGAAAGTTTTTTCTGCTGGTCCGCACCGGTAAAGTTGAAAAGTCCGCAATAGGCGCGACTGTTCATCTTGCGTTCACCGAGAACGATTTCATCCTTTCCGCCGGTAATCGCTTCGAAGACCGTCTTGGAGTCGTCGAGGCTTTCACGCCCCTGCTCCATCGTAATCATCTCGACGGTCTCGCCGATTTTGAGCGTTCCCGCATCCGGCTTTTCCTTGCCCGTGATAATTCGGAAGAGGGTCGATTTACCGGCGCCGTTCGGGCCGATGATGCCGACGATTCCCGACCGGGGAAGCGTAAACGATAGATCGTCGAACAGGAGCTTTTCGTTGTAAGCCTTGCGCAGATGTTCCGCCTGGATGACGACATTTCCGAGGCGCTTGCCGTTCGGGATGTAAATCTGCGCGACTTTCACCTGTTCGCGGCTGTCTTCCGCAAGCAGGTCCTCGTAAGCCTTCAAGCGGGCCTTGTTCTTCGCCTGGCGAGCCTTGGGACTCTGCTTCACCCATTCCTGTTCGCGGGCGAGGCGCTTCTGCCTGTCCGATTCGCCCTTTTCCTCGTTCTTCATGCGTTCGAGCTTCTGGTCGAGCCATTCCGCATAGTTTCCCTGCCAGGGGATGCCGCG
>JBNMGX010000204.1:0-4136 GCA_050872465.1 Hallerella sp. | reverse complement strand
TGGGGACGAGCGGCTCCACCAGCCTCCAGAATTCGTCGGACAGTTCCCAGGGGTGTCTCGCCATATCGCGCCTCGCTTTTTTTGCGCAAATATAGAACTGTTTGAAGGATTCTTCAATATTATTTGGGGATAGGTTCTAAGCTCTGAATATCAGGCTTAGCTCGGCAAGCTCGCTAACCTATTGGCAATCCCACTTTAACTGTCATTATCGGGTTTAACCCGATAATCTCTGAAAAGGGGATTCCCTTGTCAAGCCGGGGAATGACATGATAACGAGCCGGGGAATGACGATAAACAGAAAACAGTTCGCTTCGAATTACCGCATCCCGTGTCTCGCATAGCGAGTCCCTCGTCCTGCTTCCCGAAAGTCTAGATGTTCAAAATTTTCTCGCCTAATTATTAGATTATGCCTATGAATTTTTTGAAATTTCTCCAAGACGTCCCCGTTGTGGGAATTTTGCGCGACATCCCGGAAGGCGCCGAAGAAGCCTGCGTCAAAATTTCTGCGGAATGCGGATTAAAAGCAATCGAAGTTACCATGAACACTTCTGCTGCAACTAGCATCATCCAAAAGCTCAAGACCGCTGCGCAACCTTGGGGCATTTCTGTCGGAGCGGGAACTGTGCGCAATGTCCAGGACCTTGAACGCGCCCTTTCGGCAGGAGCGGAATTCATCGTTTCACCGAATACGGTCAAGGATGTCATCCAGAAGTGCGCCAAGAAGAACATCCCGAGCATTCCCGGTGCGCTTTCCCCGACAGAGGTCCAGTTCGCATACGATTCCGGCGCGACCTGTGTCAAGGTTTTCCCGGTGAACTGTGTCGGTGGTCCTGCTTACATCAAGGCTTTGCGCGGACCGTTCCGCGACATTCCTCTGCTCGCTTGCGGAGGCGTTTCCTCGGAAAATGTCGAAGAATTTATCCTGGGCGGAGCGGATCTCGTCGCCTTTGGTGGAAGCATTTTCAAGCCGTCGCTCATGCGGGAAAACGCCTGGGAAAGCATCGCCGGAAAACTTTCGGAATTTATAAAAAGCGCAACGTCGGCGCAGCGTCTAAAATTCCTTCGGCAGCACACAAATTAAAATAGAGCTGGAGCGACTGTTTGCGCTCTTCCGTAAACTCGTAATCTAGCGAATCGTAATAACCTTTCAGTTCCTCCGCTGTAAACGGAACTGCATAGTGTTCCGCCCAAGTGGAAAGCGCCCGTGCGGAATCTTTACGGAATTCATCGATCGATTCTTGCACAAGCGTCAGAAACCGCTTCGTTTTCGGAAGCATTTCTGGCGAAAGAGCTGCCCGGTGAACGCTCCAAGCGCCAAAAACAAAGGGAAGATCTTGCCACTTTCGCCACAGAAGAGCTAGGTCATAGCGGAAGGGCCATGTGTTTTTCGCCTTTTCCAGCAAGGCTTCATCGCCGATGAGGAGTTCGGCGTCGCAAAGCGTCTGGTCGTTCGTGAATACCGGGCAGATTTTCAGGTACTGCGAACAGATGATGCGCAACAGCGCAACGGACGTTCCGCTCTGAGCGGTTAAATAAATCCGTCTTTGGGAAAGGTCCTCGATGGGGAACCTGGAAAAAAGTTCCACCGAATGAACTTCCAGTCGGCAAGACGTGCAGATGTCCGGTGCTAGCGCCAAATCGTCTGGAGCCTTGGCGAATGCAATCGAGGAAGCTGGAGCCATGTGGATTTCTCCGTTCCAGAGTTTTCGGTTCAGCGCACTGGGCACTCCGTCGTCAAAGGAAATTTCACGGCAAAGCGAACGGTCGCGCAAAAAAAGATGAAAAAACGGCGCGCAGACCAAAAAAGGGATTCTTCCGACAACCAAGTCCATGAGAATAATTTAACTTTTTGTCGTATGGCAAAATTCTATGTGAAAAGAACTCTATTCGGTGAAGATCAAAAAAGTTTGATTTTTCGTGGTTCCATCTTGGAAGGCGATATCGCCAAGGGAATGAAAATCAAGATTCCCGTGACGGACAAAGCGGTCATCGACGTTAAAATCGACGACATTGTGGAACTCGAATCTCATGAGAGCCATGAAAAGCGTACAGGACTTGTCGCTAAGTTTTTGGAAGAACCGGAAGCTCTTGAAATCGTTGCGGACTTAAACGTTCAAAGCGAAGAACTTGCCGTCGAATAACCGAGCCGTTTCGGGAGACAGCGCCCCGAGGAACGGTTTGATTGCGTACAAACGAAGCAAATCTGTACAAATTAAATTTCAATCAGAAGCCCGCAGCGGATATATATAAAGTCTCCCGCTTTTTTTAGATTCTGGTATCCCAGAAGAGCTAGGAGGGAAGATTTTCTTCCGAGTTTCAAGTCTAGGCCGCCGCCAGCTCGCCAGATCATTTGCGAATCTTCGCCAAAGGAATATCCCAGGTCGAAAGTTCCCACGGGCATCACGAGACTCCCGAACGGTAGATAGACATAGGCGCTCCCGACAAGCGGAAACAGCGATATTTTGCCAAGTCTTTCATAGCCGAAGCCCACACCCAGGAAGACCATTTGATCAACCGGATACCACCAGTGTCCCGAAATGTCCAGGTTGAAATCCGACATTTCCTCGGTCGCATTGGCCGTTCCGACGCTTACGTCTGCCGTAAACGCTTCGGCGGGTTTAGATGAAAGGGCGAAAAAGCTCAGGGCGCTAGCAAGCAGCAGGGAGAGAACCTTACCTGGTTTTGCTTCGGATTCATTTTCGTCTCCGCGAGCTTCCCGTTTCCAACCGCCACCATGTTCTTTCCGGAACGATAACAGGCTGCCTTTGAACATGGCGAAGTTCATCAGCAAGAAGTAATATGCGCTGCCCGAAATTTTAAATAGTGCGAGGATTAAGAAAAGAATCATCAGTCCAAAAGAGACAAAGTAGATCGGCTGCATTTTCCACAAAAGAATGATGTTTAAAATAAACGCGACAAGCATGATATGCGGCGTGAGCCACCTGAGCAGCTTATGGGAAATAAAAAGATAGGCGAGCAGAGGACGGAGCGGATTCAGAAGCGGGAGATAGGAAAACAGGTAGTTGTAATTTGCCCGACCGATACGGACCTTGCGACGGTATTCTCCCGAGCCTTCTTTCGATGTCTGTTCCGTGCCGATCGCGCTGGGGTCAAATGTGCAGAAAAATCCTTTTTGTAAAACTTTCACCGTGATGAAAAAATCGTCCATGACGCTCTTTTTCACAGGCAACTT
Source organism: Hallerella sp. (assembly GCA_050872465.1). Lineage (GTDB taxonomy): Bacteria > Fibrobacterota > Fibrobacteria > Fibrobacterales > Fibrobacteraceae > Hallerella. The sequence goes on along the minus strand of JBNMGX010000204.1, from coordinate 943 downwards.
TGTGTACAATGAATTTCTGATTGCGTATAACGCTCCGTTTCCACCGATCAGCCGATCGAGGATGCCTTCAAACTTCTTGATTTCGGATTCAAAATCCCAGTAGCTTAATTCGCCGGACCCCAAGGGACTTCCGCTCTTGTCGGTTAGAATTAGGTGCCCGCAGACGCATCCGATTTTCGGGTCGGCAAACGGGGCGACCAGCTTTCGAATCACGTTCGGGAAGAGCATCGTGTTGGCATCGCAAAAGACGAGAATTTCTCCGGTCGCTTCCGATTGCAGGCGGTTTAGCATCGCGGCTTTTCCCGCATTTTTAACAGCCCGGATTAGCCGGATTCCTTTGTCCGCATAGCGTTCGACGATTTCTGCGGTTCTGTCCGACGATCCGTCGTCTCCAATTAAAATTTCAAGCAGTTCCTTCGGGTAATCGAGTTCCAGAATATTCAGGATTTTCTTTTCGATAACCGCTTCCTCGTTGTATGCCGAAACCAGGATGGATACTTTGGGAAGTGTCGCCGAGTCGAGAAGGCGGCGGTTTCGGCGGATGAACAGCTCGCTTAAAAACGGAAGCGTCACCGGGAAAAGGACATAGCAATGTACGAGAAGAAACAGGAGAATCCAGAAGGCGATTTCCATCGGCGTAAAATTCATTGGCGAACCCATTCCTCTTCCTTGTCCAAGAATTGCATCAGAAGCATACGCATCTCGTCGGCGGAAAGCCCCTGCGAATAAGTTAAGATTGAAAGTCCTTTTGGTGCGATGAGCACATACGAAGGCACCGCCATCAGGTTCCAGACATCAAAAAAGCAACGCTCGACGGGCAATTTTTTCGTGTCGCATTCAATCGTGTCTCGGGAATCCTGGTTTAAGCGCACCGGATGAAATCTGGAATTTAAAATGTTCGCCACCGCCTTGTCGCGATATGTCGTCCGATCCAGTTCCCTGC
>JBNMGX010000203.1:0-4140 GCA_050872465.1 Hallerella sp. | reverse complement strand
GTATATCGAAAACCACATCAAGGAAATGGACCGTGTTGAACACGATTGAAGAGGCGATTGAAGATTTTAGGAACGGAAAGTTCCTGATTGTCGTCGATGACGAGGACCGCGAAAATGAAGGCGACTTCATCATCGCGGCGGAGAAGATTTCTCCCGAAAAGGTGAACTTCATGCTCCACGAGGGCCGCGGCGTCCTCTGCGCTCCGCTTCCTCAAAGGCGTTGTCGCGAACTAGGCCTTACCCGCCAGACGGAAGACAACACGTCCATGCTCGGAACACCGTTCACGATTATGGTCGATAAGATCGAAGGCTGTACGACAGGCGTTTCCGCACACGACCGCGCAGCGACCATCCTCGCGCTTGCCGATCCGGCGTCCAAGGCTGGGGACTTCGGAAGGCCCGGCCATATTTCTCCCCTGTATGCGCAGGAAGAGGGCGTGCTTCGCAGAGCCGGTCACACGGAAGCGGCTGTCGATTTGGCGAGGCTTGCCGGGCTCAGACCGGCAGCAGCCCTGATTGAAATCATGAACGAAGACGGCTCGATGGCACGAATGCCCGAGCTTCAGAATGTCGCGCAGAAGTCCGGTCTGAAGATTATTTCCATCCGGGACTTGATCGCCTACCGCCTTCGCACGGAATCCTTTGTGGAACGCATCGCGGCGCCTTTTGTCCCGACGAAGTTTGGAAATTTTCGGGCCTATGGCTACCGGAGCAAGACAGACGGCTCGGAGCATATCGCCTGGGTCGCCGGAAATCCGGATTTTTCGAAACCTGTCTATGTCCGCGTGCACAGTGAATGCCTCACGGGCGATGTCTTTGGATCGAAGCGTTGCGACTGCGGGGCCCAGCTCGAAAGCTCGATGCGCTTTATCGGGGAACATGGCGGCGTCTTGCTGTATATGCGGAACCAGGAAGGTCGCGGAATCGGGCTTTGCAACAAGCTGCGGGCTTACGAACTCCAGGAACAGGGGCTCGATACGGTGGAAGCGAACCGCAAGCTCGGCTTTAAACCCGACCTTCGCGAATATGGCATCGGGGCGCAAATCCTAAAAGATCTGGGCGTTCGGCGGATGAAGCTTCTCACGAACAATCCCGCCAAGGTGACGGGAATCGAAGGCTACGGTCTTGAAATCGTGGAACGCGTTCCGATAGAAATCCCGCCGACTCCGGAGGACCGTTTCTACCTACAGACGAAAAAAGACAAGATGGGACATATCCTGCACAATTTGGACAATTAAGGATTTTTATGGTTGAAGTGAACACTTATCGGACAAGCCTCGACGGCAAGGGAATGCGCATCGCTATCGCGGTTGCGGATTTCAACGAGACGGTTACGTCGGGACTTCTTTCGGGAGCCGTTTCGAAGCTTTGTGCTCTAGGCGTAAATCCGAAAGACATTTCGGTCGCCCATGTTCCGGGCGCTTTTGAACTTCCCGGTGTCGCAAAGCGTTTTGTCGATATGGAAAAATTTGATGCGGTGATAGTTCTCGGGGCGGTTATTCGCGGGGAAACTCCGCATTTTGACTGTGTCGTGAACGCTGTGACAGGCGGGACTGCGGCTCTTGCGGCAAACGGAAAGGTTCCTGTCCTCTTTGGCGTGCTGACGACGGATACGGTCGATCAGGCGATGGGCCGCTCCGGTTTAAAAGGCGGAAACAAGGGGGCGGACTGCGCGGAAAGCGCCGTGCAAATGGTGAACCTCTACAAGGAGCTCGCATGAAGAAGAATACCGTGAGCAGGAGACCCGCTCGGGTTTTTGCCATGCAGCTTTTTTACGCGATGGAAATCACCGGGCAGCCTGTCGGCAAGTGCGTCGAAGGCATTCTCGCGAGCATCCGCGAAGCGAACAAGCGCGAACTTCCCGCCGAGATGAAACGCTACGGGATGTCGCTAATCGATCTGATCCAGGAGCACCGCTCGGAACTGGATGCGATTATTTCGGAACGCGCCAACGGCTGGGACTTAGACCGCCTGGCTACTCTCGACCGGATAATTTTGTACATCGCCTTGACGGAAATCCAGTATGAACCGGAAATTCCGGTCAAGGTGGCGATCGAGGAAGCCGTCCAGATCGCGAACAAGTACAGTACGGAAAATTCGTACCGTTTTGTCAATGGAATTTTAAACCAGTTCGCTCGGAGCAAGGGAATGCTCGTCTCTAGCGATAAACCGGAGGAAAAGAAGTGAAGAACCTTTCCGAAAAGACGTTGAAATTTTTGACCGCGGGCCTCGCTGCGCTGGTCGCCTTTGTCGTCTATGTCTCGACGATGGCGCCGACGGTGAGCTTCTGGGATTGCGGCGAGTTTATCGCCTGCGCGAACATCCTGGGAATTCCGCATCCGCCTGGAACGCCGTTCTTTGTACTGCTTTCACGAACCGTGATTCTTCTCCTTCCGTTTGTCGAGGAAATTGCGAAGCGGGTGAACTACATCTCGGTCGTGTGTTCCGCTCTGACTGTTTTCGTCACCTCGCTTTTCGCCTGGGACTTTTTGGCGAAGATCCTTTCGACTGACAAGCTTGCGGACAAGGTTTCTGCGGGTTTTCGGAAACTCGTGCTGTTCACCGCGGCGCTTTCCGCCGGATTCCTTCTCACGTTCAGCGATACGTTCTGGTTCAGCGCTGTCGAAGCGGAAGTCTATGGCTTTGCGATGTTCATCGTCATGCTCGTTTCCTATCTCGCTCTCAAGTGGCTTGACCATAAGGACGATGCTTGGGGAAATCGCATTCTGGTCTTTATCTGCTATATCGCGTTTATCGGTGTCGGGGCGCATCTGTACACGCTTCTCACGGTACCGGCTGTCTTTGTGCTCTTGCTTATGGCGGAACCCAAAAAGATTCTTTCCCGGATGCCCATCTGGATAACGGGAACGCTTCTCTGTTCCGTGATTTATGCTGTTTCCAACTTTATCGCCATTGCGCTTGTGACGGCGATTGTGCTCGGAGCCTTGGCCCTTATCAAGGTCGGCTCGCAGGAATTCAACCGGAGCATCCGGCTTTCGTTCGCCTTTGCGCTCGTTGCGCTTCTCGGTTACAGCTCCCATCTCTACCTGCCGATTCGCTCGGAACTGAACCCGGCTATTGACGAGAACGATCCGGAAATCAACTTCCGGGATGACCAGGGAAACCTGCAGCTCGGGAACCTTTTCGATTCGGAAAACTGGAAGTCGTTTAACGATTTTGTGGAGCGCAAGCAGTACGGTTCGGAAAGCATGCTTCTCCGGGCGATGCACCGGCGTGCCCAGACTGCGCACCAGTTCCTGTCGTTCCCGAATATGGGCTATGGCGGTTACCAGATTGCGCAATATCTGCCGTTCAAAGTCGGCGGGCTGAACTATTCCGGAGGAACATATGTTTTCGATCCGATGGAAAATGCCCCGCTGAAACGCTTCGGTTTCTATTTCCCGACGCAGATGCAGGCGATGGGGGATAACATTCCCGCCCAGCTTATCTGGTTCCTGCTCTTTAACGGGGCGGTCGTCGCCGTGTGCGTGTTTGCGTATCGCAGAAGCAAGAAGCTCGGCGTCTATATGGGAATCCTTTACGGGCTCTGTTCGTTTGGGCTTCTTTTCTATGTCAATTTTGCCGACGGGATGCGCATGGATTCCGCTCGCGACTATAGATACTGGAAAAGTTCGATGGAAGCGAATGCGGCAAACTTGCTCCAGATGGGCGTCGAAATTCCCGTAATCCCGGATGCGAATGCGCTTCTCGATGCAAGGCAGGATATCGAACATGCGAAGCTCGTGCTGAACACGCTCCGCTATCGTCAGGCGGATGCGTCGCAGATCGCCGCTGCGGAACAGAAGCTCCGCGACTTGGAAAATTCGCCGGTCTGGCAGAACTGGAAAAAGATTGAAAATGCCTATGCGAAGGTCGGGCGTCGGGCGCCGTTCCCCGAAGCGGTGCATATCGAGGTCCGCGAACGTGACTACTTCTACACGCCGGCCTATATCTTTATGAGCCTTATTTTTGGCGTCGGCATCGGAATTCTCGTCTATCTGCTCGCTATCAAGGCTGCGGCTTTCGCTCTTCCGGTTGCGGCGGCTTTCCTCGTCGTCTGCTCGGTGATTCCCTGCGTTTCCAATTACAGTTCGCATGACCGCTCCGGACTCTGGGTTCCGTGGGACTATGCCTACAACC
>JBNMGX010000202.1:0-4160 GCA_050872465.1 Hallerella sp. | reverse complement strand
GGAATCGATCTTCGGCATATTGCCGTTCAGGGGTATCGCCTGGGCAGGCGTAATGCCCCACGTGACCATCGGTTCAAGCTTGCCACAATCGATTTCCACTTCATCGTCGAATGTCGCATCCGGATCGCTCGCCACCGACTTCCAGTAGGCGACGGCTTCGTCCCAAGCTTCCGCCTTCGGCGCATACGGCTTGCCTCTGAGGAATGCAAACGTCTTCTCGTCGGGATTGCAGTACCCAACCCGCGCACCGCCTTCAATCGCCATGTTGCAGACGGTCATACGGCCTTCCATGTCGAGCGCATCGATGACGGGCCCCGCAAATTCGTAAGCGTATCCGACGCCACCGTTTACGCCGAGCTTTGCGATATAGGCCAGGGCGATATCTTTTGCGGTTACGCCCGGCTTGAGCTTTCCGGTAAACTTGATGCGTCGCGTCTTGAGCGGACTCATCGCGAGCGTCTGCGTTGCCAGGACATCGGCCACCTGGCTCGTTCCGATTCCGAAAGCGACCGCGCCGAATGCACCGTGTGTCGCCGTATGGGAATCCCCGCAAGCGATCGTCATGCCGGGCTGCGTCACGCCTTCTTCCGGACCCACAATGTGGATGACGCCCTGCTCCCCGGTCTCCGGGCCAAAGAAGCGCACGCCAAAATCATGCGTGTTCTTTTCGATATGGGAAAGCATGTCTTCAGAAACAGGATCCGCGAGCGGGCGCTTGCGCGCTTCCGCCGTCGTCGGGATGATGTGATCGACCGTCGCAAAGGTACGTTCCGGATACTTGACCTTGAGACCTTCTTCGCGGAGCATCGCGAAAGCCTGCGGACTGGTCACTTCATGGCAGAGGTGAAGCCCGATGAACAGCTGGTACTGGCCGCTCGGAAGCTTTGAAACGACATGGCTGTCAAACACTTTCTGGTATAGATTTTTGCCCATAGAACACCTTCAGATGGTTTTTACAAAGACAAGCCGCAATATAGAAAATTTTGCGCTAAAGGTTCGCTAGATCCAGTAAAAGCGGACGCCGCCAAGAGCCGAAAAGTGCCAGCCTTCAAAGTCGCCCAGAATGTTCGCAACGCCTGAATAGACTTCCCATTTTTCGTTTATCCAGTAGCCGATTTCCAGGAATTCCGTTATCACGTAGGGCAGTTCAAAGTCGGCGTGGATATCCTTATCGCTGACAAAAAGGTTGGGCCTGTAGATTTCCGCCGAAAGCAAGAAAGAAAACTTTCCAAAAAAGGCGCCGGCATACAGCCCGTAAAGGAAGCTCGCATCAAAAACGCCCCCTTCCTCGGCGAAACCGCTCCGGCTCAAGTGATAGTCTTTATCCCAGAGCCACTTGACACAGCTGTAGGACGACCCCGAAAACGCCTGGTCGTGCGCCATTATCCAAAGCCCCAGGGAAACGCCGACTTCAAAATGCCGAGAATTCAAGCCAAGCGTTCCGAAACCGTAGATGCCGCGATTGATTCCAAAGCCCCAGCTCCAAAGGAACAGATCCTCCTTGCGCAGGTTTTCAAGGCTTGCCGAGACAACCGGATAGACGGTCCTGTATTCCGCATCGACATTTTCGTCCACTGCGATTTGCGTGCCTCCACGGCAATGTTCGATGTCGTAACAGTTGCCGAGCTTATTCGTAACGCCCTCGACATTTGCCCGTTCTTCTCTTCCGAGATGCACGCTCGCGGCAGCCCGCCAGTATTTCGTATTCGGCTTCTGGTAATGCCCTGCACCGTGAATTTCCGGCGAAGCGGGGACATCGACCCGAACCTTTTCGACATGTCCGTATCTTCCGTCAATCGTACAGGCGGACAAAAAGACAAGCGTCGCAGCCAGGAGAATTTTTCCCGTTTTCAAATCCATACCTCTTTTTCGGTCAATATAAAATTTTCCCCGCAAGATTCGCAGGGAAAACGAAAAGGAAAGCGAAAGCCTTACCGCAAGATGCCGAATTTTCCCGAAAGCAGCACAGCGTTTCCGCTTGTTACGCGAAGGATGTAGGTTCCGCGCGCCCGGACGGTTTCGCTTAAATCCAGGGAAGTCGATGAAGAATAGGCTTTCTGGAAGACCCGCTTGCCTTTCAAGTCGAAGATCGCGACGTTTACGCGCGAATTGTGAATCGAAAGGTTCAAAATGTTTCCTTCGAGATTCGCATAGCGGCTGAGGAGAAGCGAAGACGCGGGTTTCGAAATCGCCGATGTCGAAGACGACGTTCCCATTTTCCATGTACTCGGAACGCGAGCGGCGACCCCGCGGCCCGCCGTGCTCATATAGACGACGCCGTAGGTATTCATGTCGCCCATGACAAACTCGCCGTTTGCAAGCCCGCCGTATTCGTGTCCGTCGTCGTTCACCCGTTTCCATGTACTGCCGTTATCGTCCGATTCAAAGACGCCGGTGACGCCATCCACCACGGTGAACGCATAGAGAGCGATTCCCGAACCTTTTGGCCCGATGCCGTAGCCGACCGCTTCCGTGTAGCCTGCGCCCGAAGCCTTTGTCCAGGTCGCTCCGCCGTCCGTCGAATGCAGCAGGTTTCCGCTCTTCGGGTTTCCCTTTTCGTCCTGCACGCCGAGAGGAAGCCACAGTTCGCCTTCCTTGCCCGGAATCGCGCGGAACTTTTTGAAAGAGCTTTTGCCGGGTTCCGAAACTTTTGCGAAAGTCTTGCCCTGGTCCGCGCTTTTGTAAAAGAATCCCGAAGTCTTGTCGTAAGCGTAGAAGACATCCGAATTTTCGGGGTCGCCGACAACGTATGCGGAATTGGTAATGCCCGAAACCGTCGTATAGGCCGAGTTCGCATAGCGGAAAACCGCAGTAGTGCCCTCCGCCGGAGACCAGACAACAACGGAACCCTCGGCGGAAATGGCGACGCTTCCCTTCTTATAGCTGGAATCCAGGTTGGGATAGGTGCCGACAGTCCAGGTTTTTCCGGAATCTGTGGAAAACGAGAGAGGCTCGATCGGAACCGTCTGGTACTTGCTCACCTCAACCATTCGCGCATCGGCAACTTTTACAAGCTTACCGCTGCGGTTTGCGTAAGCAAGTCCCCGAGTCGATCCAAGAGGGAGGCTAGACCCGTTCACGTTTGTCCGATGACGAAAGCCCGGATAAGTCCAGACACTGTCGTGGCGAAAGCCGTCGTAGTCACCGATGACGGAAATCAGAGGCCCGCCGGGAATGCTCACGACTTCTTCGGGAACCGTCTCTTCGATACCGTGGCTGGAAACCTTCCATACCTGGGAACTCTTGGTTTCCGCAGTGCCGTAGTAATAATTGCTCGCCGAATCATAAGTTCCTGCCGGAATAATTTCATAGTCCAAGATATTGTCGCAACGAAACACGCCGTTTCCGGAAGTCACAAAGACCCGGTTTTTGTTAAACGGATCGATAGAAACGCTTCCTGCCCAATGAATCGAACTGCTCTTCATCCATCCGATGCCGTTTTCGTTCATCTGTCGAACCGTCGGGTAGAAACCGCCTTCCATCCAATAATACTTGAAAGAAGCCGCCCAGGTCTTTCCGCCATCGACCGTCACGTAGAGATTGGATCCCCACTCGTCTTTCCATGTTCCGCTGGTATCGCTTGTCTGCGTATACCAGAATTGGGGACCGCGATATCCTTCCGTCGTTACAATCATCATGTCGGAATTGTTCGGATCGATGGAAATGCCTCCGTACGGCGCGAGATACTTATACTTGTCCATTTTGGAATAGTCCGAATTGTCGTAATCGGATGTTCCCGTTTTGCCTTCATCGATAAAATCTTCCGGCGAAATATCGGTCCACGTCTTGCCTTTAACGTCATAGCGGAGGACCGCGCCGCGGCCAAAGCCGTCATAGATCATTCCCCAGCCTTCGTCCCACCCCATCGAATGAGGACCCGCACCGTCGGCAAAGGTCACAGCTAGAAAGGAATTGTCCTTGGAAACGACCGCCCGCTGCGGCATCAGCCGGACAATCGAACCGCCCGCTGTCGAGCGCAAGCTGTCCGGTATCGGGAGAGCCGCCCAGGTCGCCCCGCCATCTGCCGATGTGAAGACGTTTTCAAAACTTTTTCCCTTGGTCCCTTCGCGGAGAAATCCCGCATAGAGAACCTTCGAACTTCCCGGCGCGAACTGCACGAACGAGAAGCCGGAACCGTTCCACGTCGTGTCGCTCCCGGC
>JBNMGX010000201.1:0-4168 GCA_050872465.1 Hallerella sp. | reverse complement strand
TATCCAAAGCGTTCGATGGTCGTCTTGAGAGTTAAAATCTGGCTAGGGGAGTTTGGCGGGGAATTCAGGCGGACGTAGTGCAGGTAGTAGGGGCCTTTTTTGTGGGCGACAAAGAGACGCCTGGTCTCCGAAACGGATGCGACGGAATCTCCGGCGGAATCCAGAATTGCGTATGTCGCCGGATAGCTTGCGCCCGAATAGTAGCCTTCGATTTCGTGGGAAACCTGGATGGAATCTCCCTTGCCCAAATCGGCGAGCCACACGTATTGCTCTTGCCTCAGGTAGTATTTTGCAGCGTCGTTCTTTTCGCGGACGACAACTAGCGTATCGCCGACCGTTTCGATGGAGTCGGGATTTGCCAGGTATTCGCCTTTTCCAAGATCGCGGGAACTGGTCTGGACTTCAAAGTAGGCGTAAGGTCCGGTCGTGTAGTCGGGTGCGCCTTTAGGCGAGATGACAAGGGAATATTCCGCTTTTTTTTCGGGCAGGAGCTGTTCGTCGATTGCGTTTCCCGAAGAAATCTCTTCGCCGTTTTTTTGCAGGTCGATTCTTGAAAGCGATTTGCCGGAGGCGTTCACGTTGATGCTTTTCCCGACCGATGCGGAAAACTTGACGATGGCTTTTCCGGGCGCACTTTCCAGGAGAAAGAAACCGCGCAGCGTATCTCCCGGCTCGATGGAGACGGAATCCTCTTTGCCCGCATAGGCGTAATAGCCGGACTGGATGTTCGCCGCCATCTGAAATTCGAACGAGGAATCCTTCCCGCCGCTGACCTGGGAAATGTCAACATAATAGAAACCCGAACTTTGTGTCGTGATGAAGTGCGCAACGGCGAAGCTCGTGTCGCCGAACCTTGCGAAAGCGTCTTGCGTGTTGTAAATCGTATCGCCTGCATCGATTGCAAACGTTTCGGGAATCAGGCTTGCACCCTGTTCTTCGCGAACAAAGAAGGAGTCGGGGTGTCCGCCGGAAAGCTTTCTCGCAAAAATTTCGATGAGTGTTCCCCGGGGATATTCGCCGAGGAATAGTTTGTACGCATCGGACGACGCCTTGCCCGAGGCCAGGAGCGTGTCGGACGAGAGCGTGTCGGCGTATGTGACGTCTAGCCGGTTGGAAAGCGAGCTGGACGATTCTGCGGCGGAACTCAGCGATGAGGAGGACGTTTCGCTTGCCGACGATCCGCTGTCGCTTCCGCAGCCGAAAAGTCCGATGGCAAAAAATACAGAGATGACGGAAAAAACTTGAAACTTCATGGGGCACCTAGTTCAGAATGTAAAATTTCTGTTCTTTCGAGAAGGACTCGCCGGAAACCTTGAGCGTGTATTTGCCGGTGGGGAAGTTCTTCGCCTTGAACTTGAACGTGTATTTCTTTTCGCTTTCCAGTTCGCGCCCGCACAGTTGCTGGATGAACTTGCCGGACTCGTTGAAGATCTCGATTTTTACGAATTGCGGCTCTCCGATTGTGAGGTCGAAATTGCAGTCGAGCGAAACGATGTTGATGTTCACCTTGGAAAGCGAAATGGCGCTTTCGGTCGCGGCGCCGCTGACCGTGCGGTTCGAATCGAAGTAGCTGATGTAGAGAGCCGGGGCGAGGGCCTTTCCCGCTTCGCGCGAATAGACGTAGTAGTTCGAATCGGATGGGGCGACTGCCGAGAGGATAAACGTGAAAAGCTTCGACTTGTGCTTCCGCTTCATGAATTCCGTGAGGCTTGCGCTTTTGAGGAACGAGCCGAACGGCGAGTTCGGATTGGGGACGATCGTGCCGAGATAGCTCGTGTAGCGCGGGTCGATTCCGCCGCCCCGAGACTTCTTGGGAATGTAGGCGCCGCCGGGAGCGTTCTGGTTTGCGGGAGCGTTATACCAGTTCAGCTCGGTCTCCTGCCAGTCCGCAGGGGCGATGCCGTCTCCGAAATCCTTGCCCGGTTCTTCGAGAAGCCCGAAGACGTTCCACTTGACGGGTTTCTTCTTGTTCTTGTAGCGCGGATCTTCCGGGACGGAAAGCTGGAGCGCCGCGTCGGAGATAGGTCCGGGAATCGCCGAAACGTCGAACTTGAGGTAGATTTTTGCGCTGGAGCCTTGCTTGCTGTAGCCTATCTGCAACAGGGAATCGCTGCCGTGTTCCGTGTACGTGTCGAATTCCGAAACCCAGGTGTCCATGCCGCGTCCCGAGGCGACGCCGTTGCCGCTGTGGTCCTTGGTTGTCGTGCGGATGTCGAAAACATAGATGTGCGCCGTGTCGGCCGACTTGAACTCGCCGTCGTCAGCCGTGAACGAGATACCGTATCTTCCGCTGTAGGAGAACGTGACGTCGGTTTCGTATTCGTTTTCGTCGGAGAATACGACGCGCCCCGGACCGCTCAGCTTTTTCCACTGGACCGGGTCGCTGCAATAGCCCTTGTTGCCCCGTCCGTCGTCAAAGACCTGGCCGGAAAGCTTCGCCTTGTCGGACTGGAGAAGGATCATGTCTTCTGCGCCTTCGACTTCGGGAGGTTCGTTTTCGCCGACTTTCGGGACGTAGCCGACAAAGAGCGTCATCATGGTTCCGCCGCCTGGATTCTTGAGCAGCCCGCTCGAAGCGAGCGTCTTGGATTCGCCGTTGCGGGTTTCGACCGCAATTTTCGGGAAGGCGTTTCCCTGGAGGAGCGTCTCGCGGAGCCCTTCGACGGAAAGGCTTGCGGAATCGTTTACGAACATCGGCGCGGTTTTCGCCTTGCGGCTCGATATGACGTGGACGCCGAGAAGTTCCGCTTCGCCGCGGTCGCGGTTGAGAAGGACCGTGTTGCCGTTTTCGGCGGTGAGACCCAAAATCCAGAGCGTCCCGCCGTTGTTCTCGATTTTCGTCTTGCGGTCGTTGTTCATGTAGAGGCTGCGGGCCCACACGTGTTGTAGGTTGATTTCCATGTGGTTAATCGCCACGTCTTCCATGTAGAGGTCGCCTGCGCCCGATTTCGCGCTTGTATAGTCCTTGACCTTCATGTTTTTGAGAACCAGCGTCTGGGGGGACTTGTGGTAGATGCCCGCACCGAATTCCCCGAAGCGCTCGAACGTGATTTCCTTGAACGCGCTGCCTTCGACGATGAACTTTCCGGTGCCGTCGATGGTCGCTTCCGTCCCGATGATTTTTCGGACGCGGTTGCGGATGATGACGTCCCGGTTTATCGTGTAGCGACCGCCCGGGGTAAAGTAGATGGTTTCCGCCCCGTCGTCGATTGCCTGCTGGATGGCCTTGGAATCGTCGCTGCCCGTGCCTGTCGTTCCGCCGTAGTCTCCCGCGATGCCTACCCACTGGTCGGGCGACTGCTCCATGGGAATCAGCGTCTCGGCGATGGAAAGCTTGAACGAATACTGCGGGGAATGGCAGAGATTCGTCGGGATGTCGGACGAGTATTCGATGATTTCCGGTCCGGGAAGCCCTTCGCCGCTAGCGGGTCCTCTGTCCTCGATCGCTTTCGCATAACGGCTCGTGGCGATGTCCCGCGCAAAGAGAAATCCCTCGTTGTAGATGGCGGGAACCTTGGCCTTTTTCTTTCCCGTGTATTCCAGCGCGCCGCCGATCATCGTGAGCAGCGCGTTTTCGCCGAAGCTCGCTATCGCCGGGACTTCGTTGTGGCTTCGGAGATTGCGGATGGTGAGGACCTGGTCGTGGTTTTCGATGCCGTATTTTTTTTGACCGTAGAGGGCGATGTGTTCGAACGTCATCCCGTACATCGGAAACCCGGTGAGAATTCCCACGTCGAACCCGCGGATTTCCACGTTCTTCACGAGCAGCGGCCCGATGCCTTCCGTGTAGTTCATGTCGATGCCTGCGACGCCTGTGCCGTCCCCGGAAAAGATTTTGACGTTCGAAATCGTTCCCTGGTAGTTCGCGTTGAAGCGGATGCCTATCGCTCCGGGATTTTCCTTGCCGGTGTGGAGCGAAATGTCGCGGATGGCGTTCCGGTTGTGCGGGTAGTTTCCGACGCCCGTGTAGAGCATCGCGCGCGGAGCGTCCGGGTTGCCGAATCCGTACGAATTGTCCTGGAGAACGAGGTGCGTTCCGCCCATGCTTTCGCCCTGGAGAATGGTCCTGCGGTAGGAATTTTCATCCTTTTCCGCCTGGGGCCAGCTGAGTTGCCGGGAAATCAGGTAGGTGCCGTTCGGCAGATAGATGACGTAGTTTCCGTTCGGG
>JBNMGX010000200.1:0-4213 GCA_050872465.1 Hallerella sp. | reverse complement strand
CCAGTACATCGTATTCCGTCCGTTTCACTTTTCGACCTCCTCAATTTTCAAGGCGCCCGCCGGGCAGGCGCGAACGCAAAGGCCGCAACGGATGCACTTCGCCGAATCGATTTGCCAGTCAAGACCATACATATCCAGCGCCATTTTCGGACAGACGCCGACGCAGCCCGCACATTCCAGGCACTTTTCACGAAGATGCACCAAATTTTTCATATAGGGGTAAATATAGGAAATCGTGATTCGTTGATAGTCGAGAGGAATCAGAAGTCTGAAATCAGTGGATAGTTGTCAGTGGTTAGAAGGAAGCGGGACAAGGGACTTGGAGAGAGGGAAGCGGGCTTCAGAGCTTAGTGAATAGTTGTTAGTTAATGGTTGAAAGTTGAGGAATCAGGAAGCAGAAATCAGTTTTTTTGAAGGGAAATGGGACTCGGTAAGCGGGATACGAGATATCGAAGCGAACATTCCCTTCAAGCGGTCATCTTGAAGCGTGGTCAGAGCTTAGAGTTGAGATTTTAGAACTTAGTGAAGAATTAAAAGTTGAGAGAGTTTAGTTCGCTTCAGGTCCCCGCTTCCCAAAAGCCTAGACGTCTGCGGACTATTCCCTAATCCCTAGTCCCTGTTCCCTAAACCTAGACATCCACGGTTCTAAGCTCTAAGTTCTCCTAACTAAGCTCTGATATGCCCCGGGCCGGGTAGGCCTGCCTGTCGGCAGACAGGCGGGAAAGTTCGCTCCGCAACAAAAAGCCTAGACGTGCAAACGTCAAAAACTTTCGACAAAAAGAAAAAGCTCGCTTGGCAAAGAAAGAACTCCCATATTTCACCTCCCAACATTCTATATTGGACAAATTATATTGGACAAATCGGAGAATTTGAAATGCATTTTTCCCTCGAATCGAAACCGCTTGGAACCGCCGACCGATACATCATCCACGCAGACGACTGCGAACTGGAAATTCTCGCAGGTTTCGGCGCGGGACTGAACGCCTGGCGGATTCCCTCTTGCGGAGGGACGCTCGATCTGCTCTACGGCTACCGAGACGCGGAAACTTTCCGAAAAACCTATGCGGATACGAATGCGGGCGTCTGCCTTTCGCCTTTTCCCGGGCGCACGGCAAATGCGGAATGGAAATGGAACGGCAAAACCTATCGGCTGGAGAACAACGTCAGCTGGGCTCCCCATGCGCTGCACGGCTTTCTGAACGTACTTCCATGGCGGCTGAAAAATTTTTCTTCGGATGAAAAATCGGCAAGGCTTTCGCTTGAGCGGGATTTCTACGGGAATCCCGGCTTTCCGTTTACATACAAAGTAACGAACATTTACTCGTTCGACGGAAAGTCCTTTTCGGTGAAGTCCATCGTAGAGAATACGGGCAAGGAAACGCTCCCCTACGCGGAAGGATTCCATCCCTATTTTTTGCTTGGAAAGAAACGCGGTTCGCTGGCGCTTTTTCTTTCGAAATGCCGTCGGGCGGTTCTCGACGCGGCGGACATTCCCACGGGTCGCTTCGAGGAAGAAGGTCGCTTTGACGGAAAGGCTCCGCTCGGCGACACGTTTATCAACGATTACTTCGCCTTCGATACGGAATCATCGGACCGGGAAACGGTTTCCCTCTTGGACACGGAAAGCGGCAACCGCCTCGATGTCTGGCAAAAGACGGGCAAGGGGCTTTGGCGCGGGATCCAGGTTTACACGCCTCCGGACAACGATTCCATTGCGATCGAACCGATGACTTCCGAACCCGACGTGCTAAACCATCACCGCGAGCTTATCGAGCTGAAACCCGGGCTCTCGGTCGAGCTTCTCTGGGGCGCGGAATTTTTTGAAGAAAACCGAAACTAGGAACGATTTTTCCGCATCCTGTTTCGGGTGAAAATTTTTTTACAAAATATGGTCTGTTTCGGATAAAAAAGAATACTTTAAGGGGCGAAAGCGTTCAATCAAGGGCGCCTTTAGAGAGGAAATCGGTATGGCCGAAAAAAAGCAAGTAAAGATGAGCCAAAAGGACTTGGACTATTTCAAGGCTTTGCTTCTTGAACGTCGTCGTCAGCTGGTCAATGCGCAGGGAGCTGTCGCCGGCAACGAATCGTTTCACGGACAGCGGGACCAGGGCGGGGAAACCGCGGGCTACGCCACGCATTTGGCCGATGTCGCTTCGGACTACAATTCCCTCGAAACGAACTTCGATCTCGCCGCCCGCGACGGGAAATACCTGGTCTATCTGGAAGAAGCGCTCCAGCGGATCGAGGACGGGACTTACGGCATCTGCAAGGTTTGCCATAAGCTGATTCCAAAGGCTCGATTAGAAGCGGTCCCGACGGCGACAAAATGCGTCGATTGCAAATCCGAGACGAAGAAGCGGGAACGCGAAGAAAACCGGATGGAAATGGCGCGCATGTTTGTGGAACAGCAGCGTCGCGAACAGGCTTCGGCGAAGTAATTTTCCGAGGTGACATTCTGGGCTCTGCGGACAACTATCGTCGCGTGTTCCTAGTAGGTTCCGGGTTCAGCAAATCCTTTTGCCCCGAAATGCCTACTCTCAAGGATTTGAACGACCGAATTCCCGAAGGCATCGGAGCGGAATGCCTCGCTCTGCGGAATTATTGTTACTGGCTACGCGAACTGTGCCACGGCGAACCGGAATATCTGAAAATCGAATCGGTCGCGACACACATTCTCGCTGCGCAGATTTTCCCGAGCGAGGCGGAACGCCTCCGCAATGCGGAACTCCGGTTTGAACTTTTGCGCTTCATTGCGATGTCCATGCGACGGACCGCGCCGCTTTCTCTGCGCGCATCTTCCCAGCTTTCGAAGTTTTTAAAGTCAGTGTCAAACGATTGCAAATGCCCGCAGCGCGACAATCTGATTCTTTCGTTCAACTACGACACGCTTATCGAAGACCAGATTCTGCAGGATCCGCTCCTGTTCCAGACGACGGAAGTCGATTACGGCGTGAACATGGAACGTGCGGATCGCTCGGCGGAAAGCGGAAACCGGGAGCGGACAGTCGATCTCTTGAAGTTGCACGGCTCGCTGAACTGGTATTCGGTAAAAGGCGCTGGCGAGGAATTCGACCTGAAGAATGTCTGCCGCGTCGAACGTGGCGACCGCAGCTTTCCGATGTACGAGAAGGACAACCCGATTTTCATCCCGATGGCCCATGCGAAAGATTCTTTTTTGAAAGGAAGCCTATTCAATGTCATCTGGGCGAAGGCGGACTATTATCTTTCGCGAGCGGACGAAATTTTCGTCATCGGATACGGATTTCCGCAGACGGATGGCAACAGCTTCCCGTTTTTGCTCAAACATCGGGACCGGATACGAAAAGTCGTTGTCTTCGAACGGGAGGGAGATGCTTCCGTAGCGCGGCTGGTGCGCCTTTTCGGTAAAGATGTCGTGATTTGCGAAGACGCCAAGGATTTTTTATCGGAGATGTTCGGCTCGTAAAAATCAGGATTTCACCGCGAAGCAGAGAAGCCCGAGGAGAATTCCCGCCATTGACAGGTTTTTAAGCGCGGAACGCCTTTCATGAAAAAAGAAAAGCCCGCCGAGAAAGCTGATGAGAACGTTGGAACGCCGGATGATTGTGACGACCGAAATGAGAGCATCGGGATCGTGAACCGCAAGAAAGTAGAACCGGTCTGCGGCGACGAGAAAAATTCCTACAGCGAGAATAACCGGGCGAAATTGAAACCGGATTTGGGAGGGACTTCCTTTTTTCGCAAGATGCTGCCCGAAAATAAGAATCCCTTGGAGCGTCGCCATGTAGATGTTGTAGTAGAACTGGATGGCTAGCGGGTCCAGATGCGCGCGCTGCAACAAAAACTTGTCGTAGATGCCGCTGACCGACCCGAGGAACGTCCCGAAGAACATCGAAAGAATCCAGATGTTCGTGAAGAAATGCCCGGTCTCCCTGCGCGAAGCGAAACTCATCGCCAAGTAGCCGAGAAGGGAAATTCCGATTCCCAGCCATTCGAGGGCGCTCGGACGTTCCCCCATAAAAGCGACTGCCATAGCGATGGTGAATATCGGTGCGCTTGCCCGGACGGGAGCGGTGATGCTCAGCGGGAGCCTTGAAACGGCGTGGAACGTGAAAACCCAGCTCGCGGTGACGATGGCTGCTTTGAAAAGAAGCTTGAAATGTTCGCTTGCGGAAAGCGGTGGGATGGAGCCTAGAAAGTAGGCGGGCGAAAGGATCGCTGCGCAGGTGAGGCT
>JBNMGX010000199.1:0-4262 GCA_050872465.1 Hallerella sp. | reverse complement strand
GTCTATGTGATTGACGCTTACGCGGTTGCTGCGAAGACGGGCATGGGACGCCGCATCAATACCGTGATGCAGACCTGCTTCTTCTCGAAGCTCGGCAATGTCCTCGATGCCGAAACCGCCATCAAGTATATCAAGAAGTATGCGGAAAAGACTTATGCGAAGAAGGGCATGGAAGTTGTCCAGAAAAACTGGGACGCAATCGACGCTTCGCTAGCCAACCTGCATGAAGTCCAGGTTCCGGCTGCCGTCACTTCGACGAAGGAATTCCGCGAGGCGATTCACGGCAACGCTCCGGCGTTTGTGAACGAAGTCACTGCGGAAATCATCCGCGGCAACGGGGAAAAGCTTCCTGTTTCGAAGATGCCTGTCGATGGCGTCTTCCCGACCGGTACGACCAAATACGAAAAGCGCGACCTCGCTCTCGCGATTCCGTCCTGGAATCCGGAAACCTGCGTCCAGTGCGGCAAGTGCGCGATGGTCTGTCCCCATGCGGCGATTCGCTTGAAAGTTGTCGATGAAGCGGATCTTGCCGGTGCGCCGGAAGGCTTCAAGGCGACTGCGGCAAAGGGCTACAAGCTTGAAGGTTCTTTGAAGCCGATGTTCGTCATTTCCGTTTCGAGTTATGACTGTACGGGCTGCGGCGTCTGCACGCAGGCCTGTATCGGCAAGGATAAGACGGATCCGTCTAAGAAGGCCATCAACATGGTTCCGCAGGAACCGGTGAAGGTTCAGGAAGGCAAGTGCTGGGACTTCTTCGTCGATCTCCCGGAATTTGACCGGACGAAGGTGAACAAGAGCTTGGTCAAGCAGGCAATGCTTCTCGAACCGCTCTTTGAATTTAGCGGTTCCTGCGCGGGCTGTGGCGAAACGGCTTATGTCCGTCTGGTGAGCCAGCTCTTCGGCGATCGGATGATCGTGGCGAATGCGACGGGCTGCTCTCCATTTACGGTGGAAACCTGCCGACTACCCCGTGGGCGAAAAACAAGGAAGGACGCGGGCCGACATGGGCGAACAGCCTATTCGAGGACAATGCGGAATTCGGTCTCGGAATGCGCCTTGCGGTGACGAAACATGCCAATCAGGCGTTGAGCCTTCTCGACGAATGCGCCGAACATCACCCGGAAGTGGTTACAGCCGAATTGGTGAACGCCTTGAAGACGCAGGAGCAGAAGGATGAAGCGGGAATTGCCGCCCAGCGCGCCAATGTCGCAAAGCTGAAAGAGGCTCTTTCCAAGGTGTCCGACTGCGAAAAGGCGGTAAGCCTCCGCGATGAATTTGCGGACTATCTGGTCAAGAAGTCCGTGTGGATCATCGGCGGCGACGGTTGGGCCTATGACATCGGTTACGGTGGACTTGACCATGTGATGGCTACCGGTGAAAATGTGAACATTCTCGTGCTTGACACGGAAGTCTATTCGAATACCGGTGGACAGGCGTCCAAGGCGACGAACCGCGGCGCGGTCGCTCTCTTCGCTGCTGCGGGAAAGCGTGCCGGCAAGAAGGACCTCGGACTCATCGCGATGAGCTACAAGAACGTCTATGTCGGTCGTGTGGCGATCGGCGCAAACGACGCCCAGACGCTCAAGGTGTTCCAGGAAGCGGAAGCGCACAACGGTCCGTCCCTCATCATCGCGTACTGCCCGTGCATCAATCACGGCTTCGACCTGAACAACCAGCTGGCCCACCAGAAGATGGCGGTGGATTCCGGTTACTGGACGCTTCTCCGTTATAACCCGGATCTCGTCCTCGAAGGAAAGGCTCCGCTGATTCTCGATTCGAAGAAACCGTCGATTCCGGTGAAGGAATACATCTACACCGAAAACCGCTACAAGGCGCTGACCCGTTCAAAACCCGAAGTGGCGCAAAAGCTCGCCGAAGACCTCCAGAAGGAAGTCGATGCGCGCTATGCGTTCTACGAGGAAATGGCGAAGGACGCAGTCGTCTAACGGTTTGTCCGATTTGAAAAAAGCTCCGCTTCATCCGAGGCGGGGCTTTTTTTGTTAGCCAAAACGTTTTTTTTCGGAACTTTGTCGAAAGCTGGATACTTTTTTCGGTGCCATTGCGGCAACTTTTTTTAGAACCGTTCTTTACAAGGGTCGGAGAAAAGACGCCCAAATTATTCGCCAAACGGAAACAATAATAAAAAGCCTAGACGATGGCGACATCTAGGCTCTTTTCCGATTAATGTGAAAATCAAATCTTGGCGAGTTTTTTGAGCAGAGCCGCCTTGTCGGTCTTTTCCCACGTGAAACGTTTTCCCGTGCGACCGAAATGCCCGAGAGCTGCGGTTTCGATGTAGCCGGGCTTTTTGAGGTCAAGCATCTTGACTAGTCCCGCCGGGGAGAGGTCGAAAACTTTCGATACGATTTCTTCGATTTTCGCGTCGGGAACCTTGCCTGTTCCGAATGTGTTTACGAGAAGCGATACCGGATGGGAGTATCCGATTGCGTAAGCGATTTGCACTTCGCAGCGATCCGCCAGCCCCGCAGCGACGATGTTCTTTGCCACGTAGCGGGCCGCGTAGGCTCCGGAACGGTCAACCTTCGACGGATCCTTTCCGCTGAACGCTCCGCCGCCGTGCCGTCCCATGCCGCCGTACGTATCGACGATGATTTTCCGACCGGTGAGTCCGCAGTCTCCGTGGGGGCCGCCGACGACAAACTTTCCCGTCGGGTTCACCAGGAAGCGAGTCTTTTTATCGAGAAGCTTTGCCGGGATAACTTTTCGGATGAGTTCTTCGACGATAGTCTTTTCGATTTGGGCGTGGGAAAGTTCCTTGCCTTTGAACGTCGGCGCATGCTGCGTGCTGATGACGACCGTATCGATTCGGACCGGTTTGTCGTTTTCGTCGTATTCGACGGTCACCTGGCTTTTTGCGTCCGGGCGCAGCCATTTGATTTTACCCGATTCGCGGAGTTCCTGGATTTTCGCCATGAGCCTGTGAGAAAGTGAAATCGGGAGCGGCATCAGTTCCGGTGTTTCGTTTACGGCGTAACCGAACATCATGCCCTGGTCGCCTGCGCCCTGTTTGTCATCCTTTTTGCCGTCTGCCGCCTTTGCATCGACGCCCTGTGCGATGTCCGGGGATTGCTTATCGACTGCGACGATGACTGCGCAGCTCTTGGAATCGAACCCGAGTTCCGGATCGTTGTAGCCGATGTTTTCGATGGTTTTCCGAGCAATCGCTTGGTAGTCGAGTTCCGCCTGGGTCGTGATTTCGCCGGAGATAGCGACAAGCCCTGTATTTACGAGCGTTTCGCAGGCAACGCGGCTGTTCTTATCGACGGAAAGCGCTGCGTCGAGGATGGCGTCGGAAATCTGGTCGGCGACCTTGTCGGGATGGCCCTTGGAAACGGATTCGGACGTGAAAAGATAGTGAGGCATGATATTCTTCCTTTATGTCTATGCGTAAATCTAGAAAAACGCATAAATAGTGGCAATGGCCGGATTTATTTTTCCGCCTTTTTCGTTGGAGGTTTTTAGAACTTAGATTTGGGATGATGAAACAGCATGATTTTTCAAAATGGCTTTCCGGACTGCTCGAACCGGAAGCTTTTCAGGATTTTTGTGTCGATGGGCTTTGCGTCGAGGCTTCTTCCGAGGTCTCCCGAGTGGTGACCGGGGTGAGTTTTCGTGACAGTCTCATCGATGCGGCGATTGCGGATGGCGCGGACTGCATTATCGTGCACCATCCGAACGGTTTCTGGAAAAGCGAACCGAAAATTCCGGTGGGGCGTTACGGGAAGCGCCTGTCGAAACTTTTCCGCCATGGGATTTCCCTTTATGGATTTCACCTGCCGCTCGACGGACACCCGGAAATCGGGAACAATGCGCTGATTGCGAAGGCGATGCAAATGCGCGTCGTGCAAGGGTTTATGAAGGAAGGCGAAAGGACGGTCGGCGTTATTGCGGAACCGGAAAGGGCGCTTTCCCAGGATGAATTTTTAGAACTTGCCGGAAAAGCCTTTGCGCATGGCGTGCAAAATGCCCTGATGTTCGGCGCGAAACGAATTTGTCGGGTGGCGATATGCAGCGGAAGCGGTGCAGGTGGCGTCGAAGAAGCGATAAGCCTTGGTGCCGATGCATTTATCACGGGGGAAATCAAGGAATCCGTGCCGATAGCGTGCGAAGAGCTGGGGTTCAACTTGATCAGTTGCGGGCATCACCGGACGGAAATTTTCGGCGTGCGAGCCTTGGCAAAAAAAATTGCGGAAGATTTACACATCCCCGCAAAGTTTGTCGATCTGGACAATCCGGTGTAG
>JBNMGX010000198.1:0-4292 GCA_050872465.1 Hallerella sp. | reverse complement strand
GTGCGCATCCTTGCCGATCATCTGCGCGGTGACTTCCTTTTCAAAGCCGTTCACCGCCGAAAGCGCGACAATCATCGCGAACACGCCGATGCTCACGCCCAGCATACTGAAAATGCCTATCAGCGAAATGAAAAGGCTTTTGCGCTGCGCACCCAGATACCGCCAAGCGATAAGCCATTCTAACTTGTTCATAGAACTCCGAAAGGAACCGCCGACACCTTTGCCGGCAAATTCGCCTAACTAGTTTTCCGGTTTCATCAGCGGGAAGAGGATGACATCGCGGATGGTCTGCTGGTTCGTGAGAAGCATCACCATGCGATCGATCCCGAAGCCGACACCGCCAGTCGGAGGAAGCCCCGACTCCACCGCGTGGATAAAGTTCTCGTCCATCGGATGCGTTTCGCCTTCGCCGCCGCGTCCGCGACGGACCTGGTCTTCGAGAAGCGCGCGCTGGCGAATCGGATCGTTCAATTCCGTGTAGGCGTTTCCGAGTTCCCAGCCGTTCGCATAAGGTTCGAACTGCTCGATCAAGTCTGCGTCCTCTCGATGGCTCTTGCAGAGCGGCGTGCTTTCCTTCGGCATGTCCTTGATGAACGTCGGCTGGACAAGCTTCTTTTCCACCGTGAACTCGAAAAGCTCGATGATCGCGCGACCGCGGCTCCATTCGCCGTCCATCGTCGCCCCGAGCCGTTTCAGTTCCGCCTTGAGGTCCTCGTCCGACATGGACTTCACGTCGTATCCGGCATACTGCTTCAGGGCGTCATACATGGAAATGCGCGGCCACGGCGCCTTGAAATCGATTTCCGTTCCCTGGTAGTTCACCTTCGTCGTGCCGTTCGCGGCAATCGCAGCCCGCTCGTAGATGTTTTCGAAGTGGACCATCATGTCGTTGTAATCCGCATACGCCTGGTAAAATTCCAGTCCCGTAAATTCCGGGCTGTGCGTGCGGTCCATGCCTTCGTTCCGGAAATTCTTGCTGAACTCGAAAACGCGTTCCATGCCGCCGACGATGCAACGCTTCAAGTAAAGTTCCGGCGCGACGCGCAGGTAGAGCGTCATGTCCGCCGCGTTGTGGTGCGTGGTGAAAGGCTTCGCGTTCGCTCCGCCGTAAATCGGCTGAAGCGTCGGAGTTTCCACTTCGATGAACTTGTTTTCGAGAAGGTATTCCCGAATCGCCTGCAGGATACGGCTCCGCTTGAGAAAAACGTCGCGGACGTCGTCGTTCAGAGCCATGTCGATGTAACGCTCGCGGTAACGCGAATCCACGTCCTTGAACTCGTTGAAGATTTTCTTGTTGCCGTTCTCGTCGATGATTTCCTTCGGAACGGGCAGCGGGCGCACCGCTTTCGAAAGCATCACTACCCGCTCAGCCTTGACGGAGTATTCCCCCGTCTTCGTTTCCATCATCGTCCCTTCGACCCCGAGGAAATCCCCGAAGTCGGTCATCTTGACGATTTCGTAATCCTGTTCGCCGATGATGTCCTTGGCGCAGACAATCTGCAGACGCCCGTAGCGATCCTTCAGGTGCATGAAGCAGAGCTTTCCCTTGCGGTTGTAGCGGACGACGCGCCCCGCAAACGAAATTTTCTCGCCGGATTTCAGAAGCTCGTCCTTTTGCGCACGGAGCATTTCGGACGTATGCGTGCGATTGAATTTGTGCGGATACGGGTTTACCCCCATCTCCTTGAATTTTTCCAGTTTGTCGAGCCGAGCCTGTACCTGATCGTTCATGTCTTGCATGTTGAAGAATCCTGTAAAAAGTTTTCACGGAAAAGATAGAAATTCCAGGCCAGAAAGACCGCAGGCCGATGCGGATTTAGCGGCTTGGGTTCAGAACTTAGAGCTGAGAGCTTAGCGAGTAGTTGATAGAAATCAGGAATTAGGAATCAGTGGAGTTAGTTAGGAATTAGAAATGAGGAATGAGAAATTAACTGTTGAACGACCTGCCGATTATCAGGAATCAGTTGTTTGATGAGCGTTCGAGTGGACTTTTACTTCAAGCGGTCATCCGTTCCTGAAGAAAGTCTTATAGCCATTAAAATAATTAGTCGCATATTCATGGAAAGTCACTTTGCCACATCGCTTAATCCGAAACGTTTTGTGCTACGAACAAAGCATTTAATGTTGACATCATTGACGACTTAAATTCGCCCCTCGCTATATTTTTGATTGAAAAGATAAACTCTGGGTGTTTTTCTGCATTTAGCCCATACGTCCCAACACCGGCAACCGCACCAGTGGCTGTCGTCTTGACGGAAAAACTTTCGAGAAATTTACTGGGAGATGTTGTTAGACGCGTCGGGGCCGGGTACAGGACACTGCTCGAATGTGTAGCCCCCCCCTGCAATATTCATGCCAAAATTTTGAGCGAGCAACGTCCTATTTTCACAACATTTGTTGTCATTGGCTAAGCTCAAAATATCTACTACATACAACATCAATCCAAATATACACCATTTTTACAAAACGGCAAAATAAAACTGAGTTTTTTGGGATTTTAACCGAAGAGGTTTTGAAAATTTTCTTTAATTGCGTTAAATGTCGGAATGAACCAATTCCAGGGGATTCCCCGGTCTGCGTCCGCCGCGGCGGACAAGCCAGAGAATGACGGTGTACAAAAACCGTTCGCTCAACTTGTCATTACCGAACTTGAACCGGCAACTGTCATTATCGGGCTTGACCCGATAATCTCAATTCCATACAGGGATTCCCGTGTCGGTGCACGGGAATGACACTGGACAGCGTGTCCCTCGTACCGCTTCCCGAAAAGCTTAGACGTCCGCGGTCCTCCACTTCCCAATCTCATAAAACAACATTTTTGTAGAAGTTTACAAACAAACTTGTCATAAAATTCCTGTTCGGATTTTCAAAGTGGCGATTTTTGAAGAATTTCCGCCAAAAGTCGATTTGGCACGGCTTTTGCTTTAAGGCGAAACGGAAGCTCGTATGGGCTTTTACTGGAGATCAAAATGAAAGTAGTCACAGCATACATCCAACCGGAAAAGCTCGGAAGCGTGAAACAGGCGCTTTACGAGGCGGAAATCTACAAGATGAGCGTCACGAACGTTCTCGGCTGCGGCCAGCAGAAGGGTTACACCTCGACATACCGCGGCACGGAAACCGAAGTGCACCTGCTCAAGAAAATCCGCCTGCAGATTGCGCTGAACGACGAATTCGTGCAACCGTGCATCGACGCGATTATCAAGGGAGCGCGCACGGGCAACATCGGCGACGGCAAGATCTTCGTCGAGAACCTGGAACAATGCATCCGCATCCGCACGGGCGAAACCGGTCCTGCGGCCATCGGATAAAAGGAGGAATGACAAATGAACGCTGATACTTTAGCAGTACTCCAAACGGAAGTCGCCAATTCGACATTCCTATCGGAAAACATCTGGATCATGGGATGTGCGCTTCTCGTGTTCGTCATGGGACTAGGCTTTGCCTGCGTCGAGTCCGGGCTTTGCCGCGCAAAGAGCTGCGCGAACATCATGTTCAAGAATTTCGCGGTTCCCGCAATCGGCATTACGCTCTACGCCTTCTTCGGCTTCAACGTGATGTACCCGGACGCGTTCAGCATCCCGGGAGTCTTCGGGTTCGACGGCTTCGGGCTGCATGTTCCCGATGGCGGATTCGGCAGTTCGTATAACGGACACTACACCTACTTTACGGACTGGCTCTTCCAGGCGATGTTCGCCGCGACCGCCGCGACAATTGTCTCCGGCGCCGTTGCGGAACGCGTGAAGCTGAACTCGTTCCTGATTTTCACCGCACTTTACGTCGCGCTCGTCTATCCGCTCGTCGGCAGCTGGACATGGGGCGGCGGATTCCTGAACGATCTCGGATTTCATGACCTTGCCGGTTCTACGCTCGTCCATTCCGTGGGCGGCTGGGCGGCTCTTGCCGGCGTGATCATTCTCGGACCGCGCCTCGGACGTTACAAGAACGGAAAGGTCTATGCGTTCCCGGCACACTCCATTCCGCTAGCGACCATCGGCGTATTCGTCCTCTGGATCGGCTGGTGGGGATTCAACGCGGGTTCCGCCCTCTCCGGCGATCCGCAAGCGACCTCCTGGATTCTGGTGACGACTAACCTCGCCGCCGTAGCGGGAATCATCACGGCGACAGCGACCAGCTGGCTCATCAGCAAGAAGCCCGACGTGACGATGGCTCTCAACGGATGCCTCGCGGGACTTGTAGCGATTACCGCCGGTGCAGATGTCGTAAGCCCGATGAGTTCCTGGGTTATCGGGGCGATTGCCGGCGTGCTGGTGGTGTTCTCGGTCTTTATG
>JBNMGX010000197.1:0-4331 GCA_050872465.1 Hallerella sp. | reverse complement strand
TTTCTGGGGTTACGATTTGCTCACCGAAAAGCGTCCCCCAAAACAGCCGGCCCTTTTCTTTTCCCAGAACGCCTACTTTTTGGGCTTCCAGGATTTTGTCCTGACCGGCGGTCTCGAAAGCGAGGAAATCTACCGCGGCGCAAACGGGACATACTCCCAAGTTAACGATTCGCTCTCTAGCAGCTGGCGAAATCATGCCGTCGGTGCGAGCAAGGTTTTGCGCTCCCTGCTCCGAAACGACAAGATGCTGCCGGTGAGCGGGGATTAGTTGTCGGTTGTCAGAGATTCGTTATTAGTTGCTGGCATTGCAGACCGGGCCTCAAATGTTCACGGCTCCAAGTTCTAAACTCTAATCTCTGAACACCGACCGCTGACCACTAATTCCTAATCACGCATCCGGACGACCGCGGGAACATTCGGAATTTCCAAAAGGCCGCCGTCGAAATTTTTGCGCAATAGCACCTTTCCATTCAAATCGAAGACGGAAACTTCCGCACCGAGCGTGACGCCCCAAAGCCTAAACTTTCCCGCCGAGACTTTCTCCGCGCGAATGTCCCGTGAGATTTTCGAAACGCGGGGAATCGCCGTGGAAGACTCCACAAGCGAGCAGCAGCCGGGGCCGAACAGCCACTGGGCTCCGCTATTTTCTCCATAAGAACCCCAATCCAAATCCGGACATTTTTTGTTTTTTGCTTTTATCTGCGCAATGGCGGACACCAGAAGCAACTCAAGCGAATCCCGCTGTATATTAATTATCCCGCATTCTTGAAATCGTAAAAGTTCAAACATCATCACTTCGCTGAACTGGTGCGTTCCCGGCGTTCCCACCGTACTGTCTTCCGGATACGGGCCAACACAATTTTGCGAAATTCGCGTCATCTCCAAAATTTGTTCTGTTTCGTCACCTGTAAAATAAATACGAACGGTGGAATCCAATAGGGAATTGAAACCAATGCCATTCCTGTCCGCACAATCGTAAATGAATTTCTCTTTTTGTGACGAATCCACAAAATATTGGGCATAGATTTCGCAAGCCGATTCCATCGCGGAGGAATCGATTTTTAGCGAAGCAAAACCCAAATCGTTAATAAGAGGTTGCCCCACAGAAAACGAGAAAAAAGTTAGTACGCAAAAGAACAAGGACGCTATCTTTTTCATCACTTTCTCCTAGCGATTGCTGTGTTCATTTCCGGGGCGAACGGAATGCCGTAAACTTGTGTATATTGGTGGACCGTTACATTTTTCCCGAGAAAGCGTCCGTAGAGTTTTTTGCTCGATTGGCCCAAAACCAAATCCGCATTCGGAGCGAAAATCGTCCCGGCCCACATCCCTTCCACAATCATCGTTTCGTCTCTGTGCTGGACAAGTAAAAATCCTTTCGCCACGCGTTCCAAGTCGTCGTTCAACGTTCTTGCCCGCCAAATAACGCCGCCGTTTAAATGCAAAATCGTCTGCATTCCCGGAGTCACAAACTCACCTCATCCAAAACCAATTCCCATGCACCCGGGCGACCGCAGGAACGTTCGGGATTTCCAAAAAGCCGCCGTCGAAATTTTTGCGCAGGAGCAACTTCCCGTTCAAATCGAAAACGGAAACTTCCATACCGAGAGGGACTCCCGACAAACGAAATTTTCCCGCCGAAACCTTCTCCGCGCGGACGCCCTGCGAAACTTTCGAAATGCGGGAACTCGCTGTGGAAGAATCCACAAGCGAGCAGCAGCTATAATTTGGTAGCATTGTGTAAATTCCGTAAGCCTTATCGATATCGTCACAATAGCCTTTATTTCCCACTTTCAACGAATCTATCACGCTTAAAACAAACGCTTCGGCGGAATCTTTTTCCATGTCGACCACACCCAATTCCTGAAGCCGCAAAAACTCCGCTAGAAAAACTTCACTGAATTGCAGCGTCCCGCTTTGGCCTACCGCAACATGCCCAAAGGCGTCTCCTTCACAAACTTGCGTATTACGATTTATCCAAATAGAATTTTCATAAAACATAAATCCGAACGACACCGTGGAATCCAACGGCGATCTATAATAAATGGAAAAGTCGTTGTCGCAGTTTGCCCCGTCGTCAAAAGTAGGCAGCTGCATTATCGTTTCGCAGGCTTTCGGAATATTTTCGTAATTGACGAATTCAAAATTCGAAAAATACTTCGTTTCCGGGGGAGTTGCTAAAGCCAAATCGATCAATAGAATTCCCAAAAACAATATCTTTTTCATCACTTCCTCCTAGCGATTGCGGTGTTCATTTCCGGAGCAAACGGAATGCCGTAAACTTGTGTATATTGGTGAACAGTTACGTTCTTGCCGAGGAAACGCCCGTAGAGCTTTTTACTCGACTGGCCCAAAACCAAATCGGCGTTCGGGGCAAAAATCGTACCCGCCCACATCCCTTCTACCGTCATCGTTTCGCTTCCGTACTGAATGAGCTTGAAGCCTCTGGCGACTTTTTCCAAGTCGTCATTCAACGTTCTTGCCCGCCAAATGACGCCGCCGTGTAAATGCAAAATTGTCTGCATTCCCGGATTGATGAATAGCACTTTGCTGCCGGATTCCAATTGGATGTTCCCGATGTACATTTCACCAGGTTCCACAAAAAGTGTTCCGCCGGGGTGCACTTTTAATGTCTGAAAACGGTCGCCGTCTTTCAAGGTG
Source organism: Hallerella sp. (assembly GCA_050872465.1). Classification (GTDB taxonomy): domain Bacteria; phylum Fibrobacterota; class Fibrobacteria; order Fibrobacterales; family Fibrobacteraceae; genus Hallerella. Next base: position 1,670 of record JBNMGX010000197.1, on the reverse strand, counting down.
TAACTTTCATTGTAGGCAATTTCTTTGGCAACTTGCCCTGCATTTGGAGTTGTCGGAAGTTCTGCGACGCGGTACGGCCACAATGTTTCTAATTGAAGGATAAAGGCTTTGTCGAATCTTGCATTATTTTGTTTTTCCAAGTTCAACACTTTTTCCGGCAAAGAGTAAACCCGAACATTCCCCGTTACCGTCGCATAATCTCTAAAAAAAACGCCCCCTTTTGACGAGACGCGACGTACATAAGCACTACGCCCAATGCTTACCGCATACGCAGAATCCTTTGATTCCGAAGCAATGTCACAATTTTTCGAATTCTGACGACACCTTACCCCGTCATTTACGGACAGATGCTCCCTTGCATAAAGCGTCAGGATTCCGGGGACATCCAGACCGATTTCTATCGGAGTGAAATCGTCGTCCGCATCGTAAACATCCGATTCATCACTTCCTTTCAAGCCGTTTTTATTTTTGTCTTCTTCGCCATCCGCCTTGCCTCCGCCGTCCGAGTCGAAGTCCAATTCGGCCCGCAATCCGTCACCGTCGATATCGGCATAAGTCAACTGCGTCAAACCGATTTTCCAAGTAGAAGAATCTTTATCTGTAACGGTATCCCTTACCGTATAAGAAAAAATCTCCGTCTTGTCGCCAATGCCATCCCCATCCGAATCAGGATTGTCCGGATCTGTACCGAATCGCTCGATTTCGTCGTAATCCATCAACCCGTCGCCATCCGAATCCGTATGGATTCGAACGTCCGATTTGCGAACATCCCCCGAAACAGTCGCCGCAATAAAACCTTTCAATGCCGAAGATTTTAAAACCCGCCATTCCACCGTTCCGTCGTTGTCCGTATTCAAGAGGCGCACGTCCATACGCCCCGAAAGCGAAATCCGGTAAGCGTCCAACAACATCACATGTCCTTCGGTCCAAACATAAAGGGGAATGCCCGCTCCGATCCAAGTTCGCATTTCATCTTCTGTCGGCAGGGAATCTTCACGAACAAGTTTCACATCGTTGCCCAAAGCCCACAAAACAACCGAAGTTAGCAGGGAATCAGCCATGCCGCCTCGATTGTAGTGCAAAAACGCCCCCAAAATTTTATTTGCCGCCAAATCATTCAACGATTTTAAAGCAAATGTCGTCTTGAAATTCAACTTTAATTCATCCTGGGTCAGATCGCCGCCGTAATAGCGGTTCAGCATCTGCGCTCCGACGGCCCAACAACGATACCATTCCTCCTCGTCGTAATGCGGATGATTCCAGTGCGGTTTATCCCATTCCCGGGCGACCGCCATCTCGCCCCACGCAACATCCAAAAGCCGCGTGTCCTTGCGGGCGGCAAGCGGGGTTACGTTTAAATGACGTTCCGCAATCCAAGTGGTGTCGGCAAAGACGGAAAGACGTCGCCAAACCAAATCGTCCAAGAGCTTCACTTTTTCGTTCCACGCGACGCTTCCCAAACCGTACTCGGACGACTCCACGCGCCACAGATACTCACCGGAATCCAAAGCGACGTCGGCTTTGGTTTCTTCCGTTTCCCGCCGCAAAACAATCGAAGTGTCCGCCGCCGAAAAGACGTTCAAACGATAGCTTTTCGCCCCATCGACCTCGCGCCACGCGAAATGCACCTTTTCTCCCGGCGAAAGCGACACTCCGGCTCCATCCACAAG
>JBNMGX010000196.1:0-4392 GCA_050872465.1 Hallerella sp. | reverse complement strand
CGTCGCACTCGTGGATGAACAGGTTCCGCAAGCTGCTGGTGAGGTTCGAGAAGACCGTGCTGTCTTACGCCGCTCTCCTACACCTTGCCGCGGGCATCATCGCCCTGAAGAAAGCTAAAGCTATTTAGGGATAGGTTCTAAATTGATTTTTTGCGAAAGTTCGTGGAATCAGTTGGTGGAAGATTTCAGTATAATCACGGATGATCGTGCGATGAAAGAGTTCTATGTTGGTTTTTCTTCTGATGAGACGAATAGCGAAAATGCATTTGCCTTGTCGAAATTTAGTTTTGAATTTGGGATAGCGGGACAGCCGGCTTACGTGAGTGCGGAAATTATAGGTCCTAATGGAAAGGTCGTGAGAAAATTAATGGATAATCGTTTCCTGTTGGCTGGAACATCGAAAACAGCTTATTCCGTTAGTTGGGACGGCATGAGTGAAACGGGTTTTGCGATGATGGAAGAAGGCAATTATGAGCTTAAAATTACAGCGAAAAGAGGCGATAAAGAAAAAACGCTTTCACATGAATTTGAACTGGTTCTTGCTAACAAACTGATTCCTGCTCCGACTGAAGTGGTAAAGGAAGGGGAATACCCCGCGGAACTGATGGCTGATGAAGCTGTCTTGGATGAAATGGGAAATTTACGCTATTATGGGAATCCCGATTACTTGCTGGAAGCTGATGTAACTGCGGTAACGCTTCCTTCTTCTCAACGAGAAATTGAATACCATTGGACAATGGATGGTGTGCAGCATCCAGTATTTTTTGAAAAAAATCGATATAGTTTGGGAATACATAGACATAGAGAAAAATTTAGTGTTGTTGTCGGCGTTTTAATTGCTAGTCGTGGTAGGGACATTTATCGGTATAGTAGCGGAAATAATGGAATCTCGTATAGAATTAAATTTTTCCCTTTGACATTTGATCAGAACAATAACAACGCTTCTCTACAAATAGTTTTAGATCTGTGGCACGAGGTTGTTGCGTGGGATTCTTATGAAAGTGATAAGCATTTACCAATAGGAATGGAAATAAAAATTTTTGATGCAATTCAATTTGACAAAAATTACAAAGGTCCTAAAAATCTTGCTGGGCATGTTGGCTATACCAATTGGACTGATTTTTGGAATGACGAAAATGCAGACGGTTTAATAATCTGGAAGGATAATTGTGGAAAAACACCTGTGTATTGGGAGGCTTCTAATAGGGAATTTTATGACTATGACAATTATTTCAGGTTGATAAATGAAAAATTGAAGAATGTTAATTGTATTGTATCCCAAAACTATGAGAAAAAAGGAAATGAAAAATTTACTTGTTCTGTTGATGATTATGATGCGCATAAAAATATGTTGACGGTAGAAGCTAAACCTTTGCAGGGTAAAACTGCTTTTGCATATGGGAATTATAGTTGTAAAGATGAGTATGTTTTTTGCGATAATGCTCATCATGGTAGTAAAGAGAATGTTGGTGTAAATCTAACTTTGCGAGTCAATGAGATATATTGGAATCCTCAATACGGCTACAACAATTTGGCGAATACTTTTACACGGTTTGATGCGGAAAATATCGCTTTATTCGACAATGAAGGATACTGTAATTTGCAAGATAGCCCTTGCAAGGTTTTTGATGGAAAAAAATGGATTGTTGATAAAAAAGAGGGAAAGTTGACCGCTTTTGAAGCGGAAGAATTGTCTATGGTCCGAAAGGCGGAAAACCCTTTACTGTTTTCCGACGAATATGGGTTAAATGATGAATTATCGGAATCTATCTATTCTGTAAAATTTTACAATGCGAAAAACGCTCCGGTTCCATTTAAAGCGGCTATAACATGGAATGAAAACGAGAAATTTAATCGGCTTGACTTGGATAGCGATGATGCTGGCGAAGATTCTATTGTAACCCCGAAAATAAAAGATCCGTTGTCGCTTTCTTTTTATGTGGCGCCGAAAATGTCCGTTTTGAATGCCGCAAAATCATCTAAAGATATTGTGACGGACTATCCATTTTTGAGTGGCGATTTTTCCAGTATTGAAAATTCGATACAAGTAAAATGTGGTGATTGTAAGTTTTATCGCGGTCTCGCTTCGGGATTGCATTTTAGGGTTGGGGATTGGAATGTGGAAAATTGGAGTGATAATTTTGAGAGCGAGGGTTTGATCAAGAATCCTTTGACGGCAACGGAGGCTTCTCCCAGATTGTTTGTATCGCTAGATAATTTGGATTCCTATTATCCGGAAAGGAATGTACTGAACAGTAGTTATACTTACCGGGTGAAAGAAGAAGATTCGAAAGAGCTAGACTATTGGAAAGTTCCTGAGAGTATATTTTTAGGGACAAAGCCCAATAAAGACAGGTCGGTAATTGATAATGGAAATGTTCCTAGCGGAGATTTTCGTTTGCAAATTACAACGCCTGGTTGGAACCCTGAAGAAAATGAAGGCGTATGGTGTGCAAAAAATGAAGGGGAAATTCGCAAATCAACCGCTTCATTCATTTGGTCTTGGCAAAAGCCTTGGAATTATAACCGAAGTGATTTGAACCATAAAATTTCTCTTGATGATGTAGAAAAACAGGATTCTAGCGATGAAATTCTTGGCAAGCCTTGGATGAAAAAAGTGGAAATAGGAAAGCCTTATATATATGTGCGAGGCTCGGAGGGAGATCGCGAATCAAGTGGAGAAAGAAAATTACACTCGTATTATACTGCAGAATACGATGACAATGGAAAACAATTCTCCGTGAGTCGAAGACATCCTGTAAATTACAATGTTCGCGAGCCAGAAAAGCTTACGCTTAGAGGGCGTGTTCCCGGAAAAGATCAAAAATGGAATCTATTTTATGTCCAAAATGGAATTCAGCACTTTTTAAAATCTGGGATACTGGATACGATCCCTGTTGAAGAGCCTTATCCCATCTTAGATTATTCTGAAATGAATCGTCTTCAGGGAAATACATCCTTTTTCCTTACCTATGGCGGAACAAAAGGGCAAACGTATTTTCGCCAGCTCGATATGCATGTCGGGAGTCTTTTGAAATCGGGAGAAGGTGGCGTCGCTCAATCCATGTATGGAGAAATTTCTGTCGATTTTGAACCTGGAACTTGGGGTGAAAATGATGTGGATGTTACGGTTCGAACGATTCCGAAGGCTGGCGAGTATAATTTTGAAGCATTTAAAAATTTAGATGTTGTTGGTCCTGTTATCGAGATTTTGCCGTCCCATGACTTTTCGAAATTGCCAGACTCTCTTTGGCCATTGATTCATGTAAGATTACAGTGTCATGTTGTGAATGAGGTGAATCCGGTGGAGCTTCAGATATTTAAACCTGATTTTGCAACGATGAAAATGATGTCGTTAGAAAGTCAAAATGTAATTGCCTTTGATAAAAATAATAATATACTTGCTTGGGATGATCCTAGTTTTGACGCCAAGTGTGGGGCTATTGAAATAGCGGCTAAGACGAAATCTTTTTCCACATTTGTTGTTTTAGATAGCGAATCTGTGAAAAATATAGAATTGACGGATACAAGTTTAACGGAAAAATATGACCTTCAGTGTGGCGAGATGCCGATGGATAGCCTTTGGATGGGGACTGCTAATGGTTGGCTGGAGTACCCTTATCCGTGTTCAGGCAAGAGTAATTACTTGCTGCAGCTGCGTTCGGGAACCGCTGTCGTTGCGGAACATCAAGCTGCTTCTACAAGTCCAATTGTGTGGAATGTTCGCCAATCGGATATCGTTTCGATGGAGAATTTTTACGATTCGCGGATGACCATCTATGGGGTAGATGGCAAAACAGCCCAATTCCGTGGACCGATGGTTCGTATGGATTCCATTGCTCCGATGATAAGCGATGTGGAAATTTCTGTCGTGGAAAATCATGAAGACCGGATTTTGCAGGTGGATGTTTCTGCGGCCGATTTGGGGTCTGGAATTTCTAAAACCCGTTTGGATGTTTATTTCGGTGGCAATCTTCTTGAAAGTCGTACCGTTTTTGGAAAGGAACATTTGGCGGAAAATTTTGTGCTGAACAGAAACGTCCTGTATGGTTGTATTGGTTGCAAGGCAACTGTGAACGCCTTTGTGGAAGATTACGGTCATAACTATGCCAAAGCGACATTACAATCGGAAAGGCTTTATCCTTACCCTCTGTCGCTTGTTTTGTGGTATCCGCTTTCTGAAGGAGCGGGAATAACAGCTTTCGAGGCTACTGGAAACGGTCCGAATATTGATCTTTCTGGAATGAAGTCACCTTGGCAAAATGGAAAAAATCTCAGATTGTTTGCTGGGGATAAGGCTGTCGGCAAAAGCAGTATGCAAATTTTAGATTCCTTGGTTTCATTCAGCATTGAACTTGAACTGACTGCGGGACATTCTGCAGGAACCGTATT
>JBNMGX010000195.1:0-4393 GCA_050872465.1 Hallerella sp. | reverse complement strand
GTGGTAGGCTATCTCGCTTCGAAAGTTTCCGACTTCGGTCATGATGACCTTTCCCCAGTGCGCCGCTGCCTTGAAAGTCGGGTAGTGCCCGAATTCCGAAAGGAACCTTTTGCGGGTGCGGAAAAAGCATCGCTTGAGATCTTCGAAGCAGAGAATGGGCTTTGCCACCTTGCGGGATGCGGAAAGCGGCCACGTGAGAAAGACGCCGTCTCCGGCTATCTGGTAGATGTCCCCGTCGTTTTCTTCGCAGCAGTTGGAAAGCAGACGGTAATACTCTTTCATGAAGCGGCTGTATTGGACGTGCCCCATTTCTTCGGCGAGCCGCGTGGAGTTTCGCAAATCGACGAACATGAAAACCAACCCGACTTCTCTTGGATCCTGGGTCTTTCCGAGAAGCGTGTTGATGAAGACATTCGCCCCGAACTTCTTGTTTACGGAGCGGATGAACGTGATGAAGAATCCCGACAGGATTCCGTAGATGGCGAACGCCTGGATTGCCGGCTCGCGGAATGCGCGTTGCAAAAGTTCCAATCCGCGCTCGTCGATAAATGCCCCGTCTTCATACCAGTTGAAGACAAGTACGCAAATCGCTATGTCGATGAAAACCGTCGCCGTAAAGTATCCGAGCCGGATGAGCATCGCCGCGGGAATCGGGCGCGGATCGCGGTCGTCGCGGAGGATAATCACGTCGTAGATTCCGTGGGAAAGCCCGGTCAGGATGGCGAACTGGATAGCGGTCAGGTAGAGAATCGGGTCGGAAGCCTTGGGCGAACCGTAGAAGTGGAAAAAGAAAAACAGGAGGCTGAAAAAGATCCAGCTTACGACGTAGAACGCGATGGACTTGAGTTTTCTCTTCTGGAGTCTGGAGCTAAACAGCGACATCGGGCGTCAATGTAAAAAAAGGGGGAGGCTCCACAGCATCAGCGCAAGGAATATATCCTTGTATGAAGGCCCGAAGAGAAGCACGGACGCCAGGATGAGGACAGTCCCCGCCAAGACGAAAAACAGGACGGAAGGCATCCTTTTCTTGAAAAGCGACTTGAAGTGAAAACGTTTTCCCACGCGCATAATATATATTCGGATTCGATGAAAGGACTTTATATTCACGTTCCGTTTTGCAAAAAAATCTGCGGTTACTGCGACTTTGCGACGCTTCCCGGATCGGCGCGCCTCTTTTCCGAATATGTGGATCTGCTTCTCCGCGAAGCGGAACGGCGGCTTCCCGAGTGGAAATTTCCCGTTTCGGAATTTTCGACGTCCTACTTTGGTGGCGGAACCCCGAGCGAGCTTCCTGCATCGGAACTTGCGAAGCTTGTCCGCGGGCTAGAAACCTTGGGCGTGGATTTTTCGAAACTTCTGGAGGTGAATATCGAATGCAATCCGGATTCGGCGGATTTGGAATTTCTCGAAACCGCCCATTCGCTCGGCGTAAACCGCTTCAGCCTCGGGTTGCAGACCTTCGACGATTTCCTGCTGCAGGCGATCGGTCGCCGTGGAACGGCCCGGGAAAACCGCGAAGCTCTCGCAAGGCTTGTCGAGTTCACGCGAAAAACGGGAACGCGCGCATCGGCGGACCTCATGTTTTGGCTTCCGGGCCAGAGCCTCGAACGGTTTCGGTCGGATGTTTCGGAAGTTGCGCACTCTGGAATCGGGCATGTGAGCTTTTACGGGCTGACGCTCGGGGCGAACACGGTTCTCGAAAACCGGATGCGGAAAGGACGCTTTTTTCTCGATGAAAATCTTTATCCCGAAATGTATGAAGCGGGAGTCCGCGTTTTGCGGGAAAACGGAATCGAACGCTACGAAGTGTCGAACTTTGCAAAGCCCGGCGAGGAAGGTTTGCACAACCGGAACTACTGGCGACGCGGCGAATATCTCGGGCTTGGTCCGGGGGCGCACAGCTTTGACGGAAGCATCCGGTCTGCGGCGCCTGTCCGCTACATCGCCTGGAAACGCTGGGTCGAAGACGGCTGCCCGGAATCCTCTCTTGAAAAGGATGCCGTCGGAAAGAAGGAACGCATCGAGGAGCGCATCTGGCTTTCGCTGCGGACGCGGGAAGGCTTGGATTTGCAGTCTCTGGATTTGGAGGAATCGGTGAAAATCCCCGAAAAAAAAATAGAACGCTGGATGAAGCGGGGCTATCTGGAACGGAACGGTTCGCTTGTGCGGCTTCTTGACCGAGGCTGGCTGATGATGGATGCGATTGTCGAAGATTTGATGCCGGATTAGTTATTCCAGGTTGCTCTATTGCAAAATTCTTACATCGCTGAAATCCGAGCGTTTTTGTCATTATTAAGTTAATTTTCTAGACAGGAATGTCATCGTTCTATCTTTTTTCTGTGAGACACTGGTATGTTCTATCGGACGCTTAAATTGTTGCCTGCACAGGTTCTCGGTATCGCACTGCTTCTGGTGGCGATGGCTGTTGGGGATACGTGTCCCGAAGCGGGGAAGTGCAGCTACTACTCGATTTATACGTCGCCAGTCGCCTATCTTTGGACGGTTCCCGAATCCGAAAATATCTCGGACACTTCGAAGGCGATTCGTTCGGCGGATTTCCTGCTTTACGCCCCGAACGATACCCTGACATTGAATCCGTGCGAAAAGGATTACGCTTCGGGAAAGACAGTCCCGGACACTTCGACGAAGCTTTCCCATCCGACGGCAAAGGTCATTTCGGATGCGGTCCGGGGATTTTTCTACGTCAAGGTCTCTTCGCGTTTCCCGGTTAAAGATCTCCCGCTCGGGATGCAGGTGAGCGAAAGCGCAAAGCCGGTCGTGTTCCGCTATTATACGTTCTATGTCCCATACCTGGAATATTCCTATGTGAACGCCCAAGGCGATACGGTTGTCATCGATTCGACGACTAGGCTTTCACTTCCTGTGGATTCGTCGATGACGGTGACCGTTCGCGCGGTGATTCCCGTGGGACCGTCTCTCGGAAGGACGGATTCGACGATTAACAAACGCGCTTTTTACCTGGAACCGATTCGCGGTGCGGAAAATTTGAAGTTCACGACGCTTGCCGGCGATTCGACGGATAGGGTCATCCTGGAAAAAGGCGTCGGGCATTTTTCGATTCGATCGACGGGTGCGGTTTCCGGGGCGAGCTTTGTTTCCAAGGGGCTTGTCAATCCTTCGGATTCGACGTTCTTCGTGGAAGAGGTCTTTCCGGGAAAGTTCGCGTTTGAAAATCCGTATCTGCCGACTCTCGACAGCGCCTTTATCTATGACGCGGACGGCGACGGCAAGGGCGACAGCATCATCGCGTATTTTTCGGGCAAGACGGATTCCGTTTCGTGGGATAGCATCTTTTGCGTTTTCCCGAACGACGCTTCCCGAAAGGAATTCTCGGGCGAATACAAGCGCAGCCAGAACGGCGGGCGGATGGAACTGCTCGATGTGAAAACGTCGCTTTCCGAAACGCTCGGCGACGGCGAACTGGAAGTTTTCGTGAAGTCAAAGCTGAGCGGAACGTCGGCGGGACTTTCGACCGTCCTGGAAGACAGAATCGGTCCCGTGATCCTCAAGGCGACGCTTATCGAAGGCGTTTCCGGGGCGCGCGACACACTTGTTCTCGATTTCAACAAGGCTCTGGATACCGCATTCTCGGCGGGTTCCGTGCTGCGGCTTTCGAATGGCGACAAGGTGCGGATCGAAGCGGTTTCGAAGAATGGCAAGCGGTGGACGGTGACGACCGTTCCGGGGTCGGTAAAGGTCGGGGATTCCCTCTCCGTCGTTTCGGGGCTAGGCGATCTCGGGCTTGTGACCGCCGACGGGAACTTTGCGACTTTCAACTTGCCGACGAAGGTGACGAGTGCGGGACGTGTCTATCTTTCGAACGAGAATAACGGATTTTTCGATTCCGATGCGGATGGGCGGATGGATTCGGTAACGGTGGGCTTTGAAAACCCGATAACCGAAGAGGAACTTGAAAATATGAAGCTCCAGTTTTTCTGGAAGGATTCCGCCGGAAACGAGCTGATCATTTCGCCTTCGCCCAAGGATCTGGTGATTTCTGCGGATGGCAAGATGGTTTCCTACAAGCTTTCCGAAGCGGAACAGGCCAAGGTCAAAAAAGGCCTTACGTCTATCGACGATTCCAGAAGCTACGGGTATGCGGCTCTTGAAAATATTTCCGTCGTAAACGGGGATACCGTTTCCACGTTCCAGTATCTCGATATGAACGATCGGATTCCTCCTGTAATTCGCTCCACTTTCCTTTCGCCCGAATCGCGGAGCAGCCGCAAAGCGGACCGCTTGACCGTGAAATTTTCCGAGGCAATCGACGTGAACGAAATTTCCAATGCGAATTTCCTCGGATTTGTCATCGACGGCGATACCGTATTCTTCGACTTTTCCCATGCGGACTGGAACGAGGACCGGACTGAAG
>JBNMGX010000194.1:0-4399 GCA_050872465.1 Hallerella sp. | reverse complement strand
CCTTTGCACCGCGCATCGTATTCAACGGAAAAACGATTTCTTCCGGATATTTGATCGACGAACGAAAAGGTCCCATCGAAGAATTTTACAGCAACCGCAAAAACGAAATGCGAAATGTCGCAAGTCTTTCTCCGTTCTGCGGAATCTATTCCACGCGGCTTCTCAAGTCCCTAGAAGCCTTCGACAGCGATTTCAAGACCGATATTCGCTTTCTCGACTTGGGCCTCCGCGCGCTTCATCTCGGAGCGAGCCTCTTCGCCGTCCCCTTTCTGCAAATCGAAACGAAAAAAAATCCAGAGGCGACACTTTCGAACAAGGAAATCGCCCGCGCCTACTACAAGGACTTAGATTTCACCCGGTTCCTGAAATTCGCCATCCGGCATCCCGCTTCCACCGTTTCCCTATTCGACGGGAAAAAGTCACTCGACGAAAAATCTCTCCGAGCGACGGAGCTTTCACGGCTCACGCCCGAAATGCTTGAAAAGGTTTCGATAAAATAGGCAGACAATCAAGCCGCTACAAGCCCTATCCCAAAAGCCTTTCAAAGAATTTAGTTAACTTGTCCGAAATCGATTCGATACGATACCGGGAAAGCAGGCTATCGACTTTTTCCGCATCATAGGCAAACTTTCCGTCCAAAACATCTTGCAGGATTTTCAAATACCCATCCACATTTGTCGCCGGGGAAACCAGCGGACATACTCCTTCAAAAATTTCCGCAAGAGCGGTCGTTTTCGCACAAACGGCAGGCGTTCCCGAAGCGATAGCCTCTAACGGCGGAAGTCCAAAACCTTCATAAAACGAGGGCGCTACATAAAGGCTTGCATTCCGGTAAAATTCGTACAACGTTTCCGAGGACAGATTTGAAAAATGGAATATATTCCGAAGATTTTGTTTCCCAAGAAGTTCTTGGACATACCGATTAACCGTTCCGATGCGGACAAACGCAATATCCGGACGCCGTTTCGCCATATCGAAAAAGGTTTCGATGTTTTTCCGCTTTTCAGGAAGGCTTATATTCAGCACCATCCGGGAAAAGCCATTAATCCCAAAGCTTTCCAAAAAGGCGACACGTTCCGCTTGCGTTACTTTTTGTGGCAGTGTGCGATAGTTCGGATTCAAGGGAAGCCCGGCAACCACGCTAGGCGCTACACCGATTCCATAAAACTTTTCCGCTTCCGTCCTGGAATAATTCGAATTATAAATGAATCCGTCCGCCTTGGCTGCAGGCCGCGCATAAAACGCGGAAATCAATTTGAACTTGGGGCTAAACGGATAGAGGGTTTCGGCAAAAGTATCATGAACCAGCACGACGATTTTCGCATACGGCAGAGCCTTTCTTACAGGAGAAACCAAAAAACCGATTTCCGGACGAATCAAAAAGACTATCTTAGGCTTTTGTTTTCGAAGGTATTCTGTCAGCGGCTTTCTAAAGCCGAAGTAGCCCATGTAAAGCGATGAAGACCAGATTTCAGCATCGGAAGCGCTGCATTTATCAATATCATCCGAAAAATATTTTGGAGTTTTTAGCCAAAGAATCGATGTATTGTACTCCGCACTGATCGCCTGTTTCAAATCAAGCGCCAAACGTCCAAAACTCGTTCGCGAGTTCTTGTCACAGAGTATGACTATCCTTGAATCAAGATTCATCGAGCGAAAATATATATATTTTCGCCAATGCCAAAAATCAGCGAACAGATTTGTTTTTACAGCGATGCTGCGGAATGGGGTGGACAGGAAATTCTTTCCGCCCGAGTTGCGAACATCCTGAATTCCATCTTTGCAAAAATTCTTTTTTTCCATTCCTGCCCAAAATTCCAAGAAGTTTTAAATCCGAAAATTCAAACCATCCGCCTCCCCTTTTCCGCCAGTACGCCCTTTCCCATTTTTCGCGACCGATCCCGAAGCAAGCAAAAAATTGTCGAAAAACTGTTCCTGGATTGCCGGGTTAAAAATCTGGTTGTCTGCCCGGGAAACATCGAACGTTGCCTCCCGGCAATTTTTGCGGCGCACCGCTCAGGAATCCGAACCGTTTCCTATTACCCGATGGCCTTTACCCAAAGCGAATCCGGGGCAGCGCTAGGAAAATTGCGGGATCTTTTGGCTAAATCCATCTATCCGCTGATTTCAGAATGGATTGTCATTTCTAAAACGCAGGAACGCCTGCTGCGACGATTCGTCACAAAAGAAACACCGGTCCACCTGCTGCCTAATCCGCTGAGCTGGAATTTCGTCGATTCTCCAAAAATTCCAAAGGCTCCTTTAAAAATAGCAACGATAGGCCGCGTTTACTTTTTACAAAAAGGGCAAGAGTCTATCCCGATTATCGCCGAAAAACTTAAACAGCAAGGCTTTCCCTTTTCCTTTCACATCATCGGTGACGGTCCCGATTTCAAATCCTTGGAAGCTTTAATTGAGCGGCATCAAATCAAAGAAAATATCACTATATCGAAATGGATTTCACCGAACGAACTGCAACAAATAATGAAAAGGGAATTCGATCTCGTGTTCATCCCCTCCCATTTTGAAGGCGAACCGCTCATCCTCTTCGAAGCAATGCAATGCGGTCTTCCAATCCTAGTCGCCGAAAGGGAATATGTCAAGGAGTATGATTTGCCGAACTGGATGCTCTACAGTCCTGGCGATTTGTCAGAAGCCGCATCCAAAATTCGAGACTTGAAAAAAAACTATAACCTGAAAGATTTTATCGAAACGAGAAAACATCTTTTCACAAATCGCAGCGATGCCGATTTTTCGAGAAATGTCCAGCAGATTTTTGGCAAAATTTTTCAAAAGACTCTTCATGGCTAAGATTTACATTGTACTCTGCACTTACAACGGAGAGCGTTTTCTCCCGCAACTCCTGGAGTCTCTCAAACGACAGACAAGACACGCAGACACCATTATCGCTTACGACGACGGATCCACCGATTCAACCGTTTCCATTCTAAAATCATTCACGACCAAGCTCCCGTTACAGATTTTTGCCGACAACAGGAACCAAGGGCATCGCGCCGCATTCAATCAAGCTCTTACCCTCGTACAAAAAATGGCAAACCCTTCAGACGAAATAGCCCTGGCCGACCAAGACGACGAATGGCTTCCTGGGAAACTGGAAACTTTAGAAAATGCATTGCAAAACCATGCCCTGGTATTTGGAGACGCACAAGTAATCGACGCAAACGGAAATGAGATAGCTCCATCCTGGAGAAAATTCGCAGCGATTCCGCAACAAGTCTCTTTAAAATCCCAAATAGCGGGAATCAACAACGTAACCGGTTGCCTATCCCTTTTCCAGGCATCGCTTCTTGAATTTGCCCTGCCGATTCCAGACGGAGTTACCGTACATGACCGCTGGATTGCGATGTTCGCCGAAAGACGCGGAGGCATCCAACCCATTCCAAATCCTGTCATTAAATATCGTCTTCATGATTCCAATGCCATCGGAGGAAAACCTATCCCCCAAATGAGCGAAACGTTAAAGCTCCAAGAACGCTGGGTGGAAACCATCTTGCAAAACTCCCGCAGGTTGGCGTTAAAAGAAGATGAAATTCTATTTGCAAAAACGCTCCAGGAAATTCACCGGGCTAGACAAGTCGAAAATTTATCGCCCAGATTTCTGCCGTGGATTTATCGCCAACGCAACCAGCTTTTCCCTGCTGGAACTATCAAAAAACGCATTCAGCAAATTTTATTTTCCTGCGTCGGTCTGCCGCTTGCCAAAAAAATTTGGAAAAAAACATGAAAGCCTTTCAAAAAACCGCCATCATCCTGGTCACCTACGGACAATGGGAAAAAACCAGGAATTGCCTAAGCAACTTGTTCAAAGGACCCAAGGATCTTTTCGAGATTTTTGTTGTCGATAACGGCAGTACAGACGGAACACCGCAAAAAATAAGCGAAGAATTTCCTGAAGTGAAACTTTGCCTCCCCGGAAAAAATCTTGGCTTCGGCGCTGCCAACAATTTAGGAATAGCGTGCGCAGAAAAAAGCGGCATTCCATTCGATTCCATCTTTATCCTGAACAACGATACGCGCATCCCCCCCGGAACGCTGAAAGACTTGCAAAAAGGCCTGTCCAAATTTCCGGGACATATCATCTCACCGCAACTCCGAAACTCCGACGGTTCCATTCAAAAAAGCTGGTTTTCGGAAATTTCCCACAGACAGTTTTTCCTGAACGCGTTTCGTTCCAAGGAATCCGCCGCCCGCTATGTCCACGGGAAAACTTTTCCCGTTCCGAACACTCCATTCATGGAAGCGCAGTGGACAAATGCGGCAGCCTGGCTGATGAGCACAGAAACATGGAAGAACGTCGGACTTTTTGACGAAAAATTTTTCATGTATTACGAAGATGTCGATTGGGCTTACCGGGCGCGAAAACGCGGCATTCATTTTT
>JBNMGX010000193.1:0-4403 GCA_050872465.1 Hallerella sp. | reverse complement strand
GCGCTTCTGTTCAATTCGGGCTATGCGGCAAACCTCGGAACGATTTCCTCTCTCGCCGATTCCCACACGCTCTTTATTGCAGACAAACTCATCCATGCAAGCATGATCGATGCGCTCAGGCTTTCGCAGGCGAATTTCAAACGCTATCCCCACGGCGATATGGACGCTCTCGAAAGTCTGCTTGAAAGATTCCACAGCGAATTCGAGCGGATTATAATCCTCACCGAAGCCGTTTTCAGCATGGACGGTGACGAAGCGGACCTGGAAAAACTGGTCGCTCTCAAGAAAAATTACAGCAATGTCAAGCTCTATGTCGATGAAGCGCATTCCTTCTTTGCACTCCATGAACTCGGGCTTTGCAAGGCAAAATCCGTTGACCGAGATATCGATTACATCCTCGTGACGCTCAGCAAGGCGCTCGGCGGAAGCGGAGCCGTTCTGCTGTCGGACGAAGAAACGCATGAGATCTTGGTGAATTCCGCGCGGAGCCTCATCTTCTCGACCGCAATGCCTAGCATCGATGTCGCCTGGACAAACTTCATCCTATCGCGGGACTTTTCAGGCCTCCGAAAGAACCTCCAAGAAACGGTTGATTTTTTAGACCTCGGCAAAACGCAAATCTGTCCGTTCATCGTCGGAGAAAACGAAAAGACGCTCGCCCTGTCCGAGAAGCTCCGTGAAGCCGGTTACTTTGTCGCGGCCATCCGCCCGCCGACCGTCCCGCAAGGCACTGCGCGTCTCCGCATCAGCCTCCGCGGCGACATTCTCCCTTCCGAACTTGAACGCCTCAAGGAAATCCTCGATGCATATCCAGACAATCGTCCGTCATAACGATACGCGTCCGCTAGTCCTCTTTTTCCTGGGATACGCTTTCACGCCGGAATCCGTAGCGCATCTTTCCGCAGAATCTTACGACCTGAGCGTCGTCTATGATTACCGAAATCTTGACTTCGACAAAAGCTTTCTGAAAGACCGGGAAATTTTTCTCATCGCCCATTCGATGGGCGTCTGGGCGGCAAACAGGATTCTGGAAGGCGTTTCGCTAAAACAGGCGATTGCCATAAACGGTACGCCGTTTGGCATCCACGAGAAATTCGGCATTTCACCGGAAGCATTCAAGCGGACGATTGATCAGTTTGATTTTGAACTTTTCAAGAAATGGTGCTTTCTTTCGGACGTGTCCAAAGTAAATTTTTCGTTTGCGGAAAACCCAAAGGAAGAGCTGTGCACGCTCTACGAAGCATCCGCATCCCCCGTCGAGCAAAATGTCGCCTGGACCAAGGCGATCGTTTCAAAAAAAGACCTGGTGTTTCCGCCCAAGGCAAGCGAATGTTTCAAGTGCCCGGTCAAGCCAATCTCCGCACCGCACTATCCTTTCTTCAAGTTTCGCTCTGTGGAGGAAATCCTTGCGTTTTGAACGGGCAAAACGTTACGACGAATTTGCGGTCGCTCAGAAATACGCCGCCGAAAAGCTCGCCGCCCTCCTCGGGAAACACGCCCAAAATTTTCGAAACGCCTATGAAATCGGATGCGGTTCGGGAATTTTCACGAAGAAGCTTCTCGCAAGCTTTAGCGTCGAACGGATTACCCTCAACGACCTCTACCGGGCGCTTCCCATGGAAAGCCATCCGGCCCAAATCGGCGACATCCGTACGCTCGAAATTCCCGAAAATCTCGACCTGGTAGCCTCGAGTTCCGTTCTGCAATGGATCGACGACTTTGACGCGCTGCTGCAAAAAATCGAAAAAGTTCTTCTCCCCGGCGGAATCCTCGCCTTTGCGATGTTCAGCGAAGGGACGCTTCGCGAGCTTTCCTCGTTTACCGGCCAGGGACTTCCCTATCTTTCAAACGAAAGCATCGAAGAACGGGTGTCCAAGCATTTTACCGTGCTTGAATCCGCTCCGGACATTTGCCCCGTTTCCTTTTTGACGCTGCACGATCTGCTCAATAGCCTCAAGCAGACCGGTGTGAACAATCTAGGCGGAACATTCCGACTTTCAAAGACATCGCTTCAAAAAATGGAAGCGCACTTCGCCGACAAATACACGCTCACCTACCGCTTCCAGACAATCATCGCGAAAAAGCGGGATTCAGAGCTTAGAACCGCAAAGTCTAGGCTTTTAGGGACTAGGGATGAGGGAATAGGAATTAGTCCGCGAACATCTAAGTTTAGTGCGCAGTGGTCAGTGGGCAGAACCGCGGACATCAAACTTCTGAGATACAAGAATATAGACGTCTACAAATCTAAGCACTAAGCTCTCAGTTCTAAGTTCTGACTACTGATTCCTGATTTCTATCAACTCACACCTATCAACCAAGATCTCAGCTATAAGCTAGTCCTTGACGCAGCGGACCGAAAACATATTTTCCTTGCCGCCATAGCACGAGCTAATGTCTTTATTGATATAATTCAAGTAGCGGACATAGGCATCGTTCGTCGTCCTCGTTTTCCTCCGTAGAAGTCCAGAACTCCGCTGCGAGAAAAACACCGGAGAACGTCCCATCGCTGTAGCGGACGCCCGCAGGAAGCATTCCAAAACCGACCGCATCCGATCCATTGCCCGATCCACCCCACAAATCATCTTGATTTCCCATTCGCCAACACTAGGCAAATGCCAGCCATCCGGGCAAATTCCACGAACTGGATAAGCCGGGAAACATGTCACACCAAATCCACAACCTTTTCCAGCATCGCCAAAAACCGCCGCAGAATCCATCGCCGCAGCCCACTAAAGGCGACCGTACTTGGCGCAGGAATCCGCAGAATTGTTATAACAGAAGCTCGATGTATCCGGCATGTAGGCGTAGTTCAAGTTTTCCGCCATCCAAGTCTGGGTGCCGATTTGAACAGTCCGGTAAACCCGTCCATCGCGAGAATCCTCGAAAAATCCAAAAAGCCTGTCTTCATGACAAACGCTTTCCTGCAGGTCGTAACTTTTCCCGCCGCAGAGCGCATAGATCGAATTCCCGAAGCAGAAACTTTCCGACAGGTCATAGGATTCCCCGCCGCAGAGCGGAACGACCGAATCCTCGTAACAGAAGTTCGAATCCAGATCAAAAGGTTTTCCGCCGCAAAACGCTTTGTAGAAAGTAACCGTTTCACCGCCGCAGACCTGCGTCACGGTGCCGTCGCCGTTGTCGGTAAGCGAGCAGTTTTCGCCGTCGCGACCGCCCCGGATCGTTCCCACTGTATCACTTCCACAGACGACAAGATAGGCGCCTCGTCCAAAGTCCGAATCGAGAAGCGGAGATTCCTCGACCGTGCAATAGGATTCCACAGCACCCGCTTCTCCGTCTTTTCCGTCCGAACCATCCTTCCCGTTGAAAATCACGCCGACCGAGTCTCCGTCGCAGACAATTTTAAAGCCCGAACTGTCCTTGAAAGATTCCGCAGAGCACGAAACGTTTTCGGTAGCCGAAACGTTCTTCCAGCTGGAATCGCTGCAGACATAGACCGCGTTTTCCTTTGATGCAAACTTCATCTCGCCCGAGCGTTCTTCGGTGCATTTGCCGAGAGAGTCTGCGGATGACACAACTTCCATCCCTGAGGTTTCCTGCGTCACCTGGGTAACGTCATCACCGCAGGCGACAAGCAAAAGTCCACCACCGAAAGCCAGTGAAAATTTTACGGCATTTAAATTCATCACACATTCTCCCTTGCAAGAAAAAAAACATCTCAACTGAATAAAAAAAACATAAAAATACGAAATTGCCCTTGCAAGGTCGGTTTTCGGTATTCACAAGCCAACCGATTCTGCGGCGTAAAAAAAGACTCCCAAAAAGGGAGTCTTTTTTGCAAGGAGAGGGAGGGATTCGAACCCTCGGACCCCGTGAGGAGTCTACGGTTTTCGAGACCGTCTCGATCGACCACTCCGACACCTCTCCGTCGGATGCTGCCAAATGTAGTAAAAATTTTGAAAAATCCTAGGGCTTTCAAAAAGAGCGTTCGATTTCTATATTCTGCCCCCATGATACCAACCGAAAATCACGAAGAAAACGCCGTTCCGGAAATCCAGCAGACCCCGGAGCAAAACGAAAACAACGAATCAGCCGAAGGAACTCTTAAATTCAGCGACCTGGGACTTTCTCCCGAAGTCCTCGAAGGCGTCCAGAAAGCGGGATACGAAACGCCTTCCCCCAGCCAGGCCAAGGCAATCCCCATCTTTTTGCGCGGCGAAAATCTACTCGGAACCGCCCAGACGGGAACCGGAAAGACCGCCGCTTTCACGTTACCGTTACTTTCACGAATCGACTTCAAGAAAGGCGAAACATCCCTGCTGGTCCTTTCGCCCACCCGCGAACTGGCAGTCCAGGTCGCCGAAGCGATTCAGCACTTTGCCTGCGCCATGCCGAACGTCCGAATCGTCCCCGTCTATGGCGGACAGGACATCTCGGTCCAACTC
>JBNMGX010000192.1:0-4446 GCA_050872465.1 Hallerella sp. | reverse complement strand
TAATGACATTTGACGGGATCCATGCCCGGTAATGACAGTTAAGCGACTTATTTATAGCCATTCCTCTAGGATGACCGCTCGGAAGTAAAAGTCCGCTCTGCAGCCCTCGTCCCTCTCACCGCGTCCCTTGTCCCGTTTAACTACTGATTCCTGACAACTTACAGTTCGCGAGACAGTCAATTCCGCATTCCTAATTTCGCAGTCCTGTCTCCTGCTCCCTCTCCACTCTCAACCATCCCCTAACGCACCACAATCCGCTTGTGCATCAGAACACGGTCTCCTTTCGAAAGCCGCACGACAAGCATCTTGCCGGAATAGTTTTTCACGTCAAAAATCGCCTTTGCGCCATCAAACCGACGGCGGAAAACTTCCCTTCCCGAAAGATCGTAGAGGCGCACAAGCTTTTCCCCGGGAACATTCGAATTCACAGCAAGCGCCATCCCGTAAAGCTCCATCGAATTTTTCACCGATTGCGTCAATGCGATTGCCGTCCCTTCCGAGCTTGAAGAAGAACTTTCCGTCGAGCTTGAACTGCCGATACCCGAAGAAGAACTTTCCAGCGAACTTGAACTAACCGTTCCCGAAGAAGAGCTGCTAGCGATGCAATCACCGACAGGAATCTCGCTTTGCGAGGCAAAACAGACATTTCCATTTTTCTCCGTAATGTTGTACAAATGAACGCCCTGATTTTCCCCGGCCCATGAAACTGCGGAAAATTCCTTTATGTTCGCCGTTCCCGGATACGGATCGTCGTTCAAGTACGTTCGACTTGTTCCATGGAAAAATCCGGCAGAATAATCATCTATCTTTAAATTTCCTGCTCCAACCACATCAATCCTCTGATGGCTCGGATTGTCGTTCAGCGAATCCATTCTCCACGCATCCGAATCGTAATCGATATGCCAAATCAACATCCCGTGATAAGGGAGATTCGCGTCCCAGCCCGTTTGCTGTCGATTTTCCAGGATAAACCATTCATTTTCATTTCCTTGGACAGGAATTTTATAAGCCGCGTCGGTAGTAACGAACGGCGGGAGCACAGTTACCTCCCAGGTCTCTTCGAGCGTCCTGTAGGAAATCCACCCCATAAAGGCCTTTTCGAAAGCGCTGTAGCCGATAGGCGTCGCCCCTTGTACCGGTCCGTTATACATACCAGTTCCCATCACGTCCCATGAGTGAACGCCCGGAGCCTGGTAAACGCTGTCCTTGAAATCCTTGTAACAATCTCCGCCATAGACGCAATAGTGATCCTTTAAACCCATCGTGTGGCTAAACTCGTGTACGAACTGCGCCATCGGAGTGAGGGCCGTTTCGGAATCCATCTGCTGCAAAATAAAATAACGGTTGAACTTTTTCCCGTTTCCGGCATCGAGCATTCCTACATAATCATTCGTGCTGTTATTGTATTTCAGCATATAGGCAAAGCCGCCGAGATTATTTGCCTTCGCTTCCGTCCCCGCATACATCACGGCGAGAGCATCGACTTCACCGTCGCCGTCTGCGTCATATTTTGTCGCATCGAAATCCGGATACTTGGATAGCAGGGCATTGACCGTTTCCTTGACGAGGCGTCCCTCCTTATCCTTATAACTCGACAAGACATTGTTTACCTTCACCAGATAGATGTCAAAGCTCGGAACAAAAAGTCCGTTCGACTGCGCCGTAAAATAGTCCTTCACGGAACCGATATGACCGTTCCGGCTGTATCCCGATTGGTTAACTTGTGCGTAAAACAGAGACGAATCGCAGTTGGAAGCATCGGCCCCCGCTACAAGCAGCACAGGAAAACGGTTCGTTCCCTTTGCGTGTCCCGAAGCGGCGGGGAGTTTCAACACCGGAGAAATCTCCGAAGAAGTATCAAGCGTCGGAACCCACGGAGCCTTTTCAGGCTTTTCGCCCGAAGGTACAATTAGCCGGTCCGGATTTTTCTCGAAATGCGCCTTCTGGACTTTTTCACGACGAAGCGATTCTAGATAAGCCTTTTCCTCGGCACTCCGCCAGTCCGGATTTTTCGCCTTGAATGCCCCCGCAACGCCGTCTTCCGTCGCATAGCGGTAAACACCGTCTTCGCTACGGATGACAAGATAGCCGTCTAGCGTTTCCGTGTAACGGTAATGTTCGTCGCCCACATTTCGGAGCGTCAGGGAATCCCCGGCATTATCGACAGTAAAAGATTTGGGACTTGCCGGAAAAGCCCAGAGATTTACCACAAAGAGCGAAGCGAAAGCAAACGAAGCCGAAAAACGAAAAAATCCATTCATAGAAACTCCTACAGATGAAAAGTATTCTCTTTAAAAGAGAAAAGTTCTTTATTTTTTTTCATACGAAAGAGATTTTATCTTGCGCGATTTACCCGTTTCCTCTAATTTCTATATTTCCTAGCGTGGCTAAACTACCTATTGTCTGTATTGTCGGACGTCCCAACGTGGGAAAGTCCTCTCTTTTTAACCGCATCCTCGGACGTCGCGCCGCGGTGGTTTCGGATCGTGAAGGCGTAACCCGAGACCGTCATTACCAGACGGCGACTTACAAGGGTCGTGAATTTACCGTCGTCGATACCGGAGGATTTCTGCCAGACGATACGATCGACGTCCTCGCGGCAAATGTACGGGACCAGATTTTCGCCGCCATCGAGGAAGCCGATCTCGTGCTATTCATGGTCGATGTCCGCGTGGGCATCACAAAGCTCGATCTCCAGTTTGCCCGAATGATCCGAAAGCTCGACAAGCAGGTTCTCCTCATCGCGAACAAGAGCGAAGCCGCTTCGGACCGTTCGGAAAGCTGGGAGTTTTTCTCGCTCGGCATGGGGCAGCCCCGAACCATCAGCGCGCTCACCGGTTACGCCTGCCTCTCGCTTCTCGACGAGATCATCGCCATTCTACCCGACAAGGGAAAAATCCAGGGCGAAGAAAAACGCCCCATCCGGTTTGCGATTCTCGGACGTCCGAATGCCGGAAAATCCACCCTGCTGAACCGCCTTCTCGGCGAAGAACGCGTCGTGGTTTCCGATATTCCCGGAACAACCCGGGATTCTATCGACTGCACATTCGTTTCCGACGGAGAAACGTTCGTCGTAACCGATACCGCAGGTCTCCGCAAGAAGGCGAAAGTCGAAGACGAAGTCGAAATTTTCAGCAACATGCGTTCCGAGGAAAGCATCCGGCGTTCCGACCTCTCGCTTCTTGTCATCGATGCGACACTCGGACTTTCCGAGCAAGACTTCCGCATCATCCAGAGCATCCGCCAGGCGGGCAAGGGTCTCATCCTGATTCTCAACAAGTGGGATATTCTCCCGGACAAGAACGAAAAGTCCTTCGACAGGATGGTCAAGGAAATGCGGGAACGCGAACCGATGTTCGAATACATCCCCACGCTCTCGATCAGCGCCAAGGAAGGCTTGCGCGTGCACCGTATCTTGCAGGAAATCCGTGCGGTCTATGCCAACTGCCGCCGGGTTCTCGGACGGGAACGCCTCGCCGAAGTCTTTGCCGAAGCCTGCCAGAAAAATCCCCATCCGGCGCACCAGGGACGTCTTGTCAAGCTCACCCGGGCATGCCAAATCATGGTGGAGCCTCCGGTCATCGACATCGAAACGCGAACTCCCGATGCGGTCGATGAATCCTACAAGCGCTACCTTCTCAAGACTTTCTACGAAGCGTTCCATCTCGACGGCGCGCCTCTCCGGCTGAACTTCGACAGCAAACTCATTTTACGAAAGGACGAAGACCTTGAACAGTTTACTCTCACTTCCGCTAGCGTATCTCCTAGGCTCCATTCCGACCGCAATCTGGGTCGCAAAAATCGTCAAAGGTAAAGACTTCGACATCCGGGACTACGGATCGAAAAATTCCGGACTGACGAATGCGTTTCGCGTCCTGGGCGTAAAACCTGCGCTTCCCGTGGTCGTCATCGATTTACTTAAAGGCTTCCTCGCCCCGACGATTGCCGCCACCCTCAACGAAGCGTCCAAGGCTTCGGGCGGTCCCGACTATTACTGGCTTCCGCTTGCCTGTGGGCTTCTCGCGGTCATCGGACACAGCTTCACGTGCTTTGCCGGATTCCGCGGCGGAAAAGGCGTCCTCACCGCATTCGGGATGTTCCTAGCCCTCGCTCCCGTCACGGCTCTTCTTGCATTTCTCGTCTGGAGCGTCCTGACCATCGCCACAAAATACGTCTCGATCGGAAGCATCGGCGCTTGCATCGCACTTGCCGGTCTCACCCTTTTCGGATTTCTCGCACCGGACATCTATCCGCACGACCAGATTCACGCAGGCATCTTAGGCCTCGCCTGGATCATCGCCGTCTTCGTTATCGTCAAGCACAAGGCAAACATCAAGCGCCTTTTGAACGGAACCGAAAACGGATTTGGAAAAAAACGGAAAAAAGTGTAGTTTACAACTTGATTTACAAGGAAAGGATTCGTTTATGAATATCACAGTACTAGGC
>JBNMGX010000191.1:0-4468 GCA_050872465.1 Hallerella sp. | reverse complement strand
TCTTCTTTACCCATCATCATGGCTTTTTT
The DNA here is from genome assembly GCA_050872465.1 of Hallerella sp. Lineage (GTDB taxonomy): Bacteria > Fibrobacterota > Fibrobacteria > Fibrobacterales > Fibrobacteraceae > Hallerella. Next base: position 4,439 of record JBNMGX010000191.1, on the reverse strand, counting down.
ATATCGAAAGCGCCCATCGACAACCTGCCCACTGCCGCTAGCCCATCGGCTACGGGCATCGGATTTCCACTTGATTTCAAACACAAGACCATCTTCCGCCATTTTCCGGTATATTTTGAAAGGAGGAAGAGCGCGCGTCCGAAAGCTGAACTTTCCGCTCACCACGTCTTCCACTCCAATCTTGTTGCCAAATTCATCAACAGGACCGTCAAAAAATAACGCATCGCTAGGCGTTCCCCAATTTTCATAGCGCCATTCGGCAAGATAGCGACCAATTTTTTCTCTATCGTCATAATTTTGATTTGTCCTGTCGATCCAGTTCTCCGATATGTTTTTATTCGGAGACTCGGAGATTATCTTCGAAAAAGAAAAGCCGCTTTCCCCGTAAAGATTCTTGAACTTCCGGATATTCTCATCGTCCATGGTGATGGTATTTTCAAAATTATAGTTTTTCAAGCCTCCATACTCATCATATTTTTCCAAAGCAATATCGTCTTCATGAAAGCACGGACAAGGCTTGCCCTCCATAATGATCGGTTGGCAGCTCCAGTCGATATCCAAATCGGGATAGAGCGCTTTTAGCCTTTGGGCAACCTTTACCGGGTAACAGCCATGCCGCTCTTTGATTTCCAAATCGGGACAAGAATCTTTCAGCGCACCAAAAACTTTTGGGCTATCGCCTATCGTTCTAAACGCATAGAGTATCGAGTCGGGCTCATCTTCCTTGATGATTCCGCTTCTCGCATTCTGTTCCGTTCCCCAGTGTTTCAGCGCCCAGCCGGAGCGGCCACCCGGATACTCCCGAAAATCCTTGCCGTCCATGGGAATAAACGCTTCGAAATTGAAGACGCGCCCGTTCAGGTTCGCACGCTCTTTAAGCTCCTTGATGCGTTCGGGTTTTCCCGTGATTCTCAAAAAGTTCCAAATCCATTCACCCTTGCACAATCTTGCCAAAGCACGATCTTTTATGGCAGCGACTCTATTTCTATCTATTTTGATGTTATCCATACTCAGCACTCCTTCACTTTCGAGCGATTCCAATGGCTCAAATCACCAAAGTTCACATTTTCGCAGCCGTCGAACATATGCGCCATATTCGTTACATTCGAAACATCCCACCGGCTGATGTCGAGCTTGATTTGGCAACGACACTTGAAACGCCTCTTTTGAACATCGGGTTTCGTGATAAAGAAAGAAACTTCCAAGTCTTTGAAAAGCCCGCTTATGTCCGTCACACGGGACACGTCCAAAAAATTCAGGTTAAAAGGCTTGTCCAGTTGGTACAGGTTTTCTCCTACAAGGGAAAGGTCATCTGGGATTAAACCAAAGGCACGTTCATTGTTCTTTAGCGATTCCAAAATTCGTACGATTTTATCCCGTGCGCATTCCAGCAGCTGGTCCAGATGTTTTCTGTTTCGGACGATAATTTGTTCTCCGTTGTACGAATCCTTGTCGCTCAATCGGAACACATCCTCTTTCTCTATAAACTTTCTTTCAAAAGGGGTTATCATCGTTTCATTCCGAAAACGGCCACCCACAACTTGTCCTTCACCTTCTTTCCACTTGCTGTCGTCCGCTCGGTCGCCGTAGCCAAACGTCCACTTGACTTTAAACACGAGACCGTCCGCTGCCATCTTCTGGTAGATTTTGAAAGGCGGAAGAGCCAGCGTATAAAAACAAATTCCTTTTTCTACCAGCTCATTGAAAGCCTTTTTCTCGCTTTCTTTAGGACTGTCTGGCGCATAATCTAGGAAACAGTCAGAAACGCCACAATCGTCCTCATACATGGCTTCGCTAGGAGTCCCCCAATTTTCATACCGCCATGCGGCAAGAGCCTGCCCGACATCACCTTTTTTAAAAAATAGATTCCATTGTCCGCCCCATTCCGGATCAAAATCCCGCATTTCAACATTAAACAGGTAGTTGTAATCCCTCCATTCCTCCGAGTCATTGTTAGGCTCGGGGATTATCATCGACAAAGAAAAGATTTCGTCTTCGCCTTCTTTGCAGTAGAGTTTCTTGAACTTTTCGATATTCTCTGCGTCCATCAAAAGGCGGTTATAAATCACCTTACTCGGGTCTTTCAATGTCTTTAACAAGCCTCCGTTCTCGTCATAATAATCAAATAGGATGTCGGCATTTGACAATTTCCGTTCGCCACAGCACTCCCAAGCAATCTCTAGATCGGGATAGAGCGTCCTTAGCGCATGCGCAACCTTTGCAGGAGAATCGTACCACTCCACCCTTGCCGTCTTAAACGCATAGAATATAGATCCGGGAGCTTCTTCTAGAATCGCCCCATCCATCGCATTCGATTCCACTCCCCAGTGATCGCGTTGCCACTTTTTTAGGTCAAACTTTTCAACGCCTTCTTCCCCCGATTGGTATTCCGGATCTTTGTCATCGATGGGGACAAAGGCCTCGAAATTGAAGACAAGACCGTCAAGATTCGCACGCTCTTTAAGTTCCTGGATGCGTTCGGGATTTCCCGAGATTCTTAAGAAATTCGCAACATCCTTCATATTCAAATCTCCTCAAAAATTTTACTCGCTAAACCGGCAACGCCTAGCAGTCCGTCACTTTCGAACGGTCCCAACGACTCAAGTCGCCGAAGTCCACATCGCACCCGGAATCGAACATGTGCGCCATCTTCGTCACATTCGAAACGTCCCACTGGCTAATATCGAGCTTGATTTTGACATCATGAGTCGTGCGACGCCTACATCCCTTAAAAAGTCCGCTCATATCCGTCACATGGGACACGTCCAAAAAATTCAGGTCAAAAGGCCTGTTTATTTTAACATTATACCTATCTTCCAGCGTCCCATTCCCATAACGCCTCAACTTCACCTCATAGGAATAGTCATCTCGACTTAAACCAGAGTTCCTCAAGTTATCATCATCGAAACCAAAAGCTATCGAACAACAAATATTGCTGATTCTATCACAAACGCATTTCAACAACTGGTCCAGATGTTTTCTATTCTTTACGGCTATTTTTTCTCCGTTGTACGATTTGTACGAATACGAAGAATCCTCGTCTATCAATCGGAAAACATCCCTTTCCTCTATCAATTCTTTTTCAAACTTGCTTATCAGCCCTCCTTCATACAAAAAGCAGCAATCGACAACTTGCCCTTCGCCGCTCGCCCAGTATCCATAGGCATCGGATTCCCACTCGGCTTTAAACACGAGGCCGTCCGCCGCCATCTTCCGGTATATTTTAAAAGGCGGAAAAGACAGCGTATTAAAATGGAATGTCTTGTTCTCAAACGCTCCCCCTCTTCGCTTCTTAAATAAAGAGAAACTAAAATACTCATTCTCCACGCTATCCATGGCTTCGCTAGGCGTTCCCCAGTTTTCATACCGCCATGCGGCAAGGGCAGGTCCAATATCATCTTTTTGAACCGTTCCTTTTTCCAAATCAGTGTAATCCGTCCATTCCTCTGATTCATTGACGGGTTCTGGAATTATCATCGCCAAAGAGAACCAGTTCCATTCATCGTCTTTATCGTAAAATTTCTTGAACTTCTTGGCATTCTCCTCATCCATTGTAACCGTGTTTCGAAACACCAGCCGCGGGTCTTCCCATGTGTCCAACAAGCCACCGTTTTCGTCATACCAATCAAAGTCGATATCGAGATTCGACCATTCCCGAGGTCCCTGGCAGCTCCAGTCGATATCCAAATCGGGGTAAAGTTTCTTTAGCGCACGGGCGACCTTTGCGGGACTATTCTGAAAATTTTTATACTCTCCGTCAGGACCATTGGCAAGAATCTTTACAGCCGTCTTGAACATATAAAATATCGAGTCGGGTTCTTCTTCCTTGATCTTTGCGTCTTTCGCGTTCTGTTCCGTTCCCCAATGGTCATTCCGCCAAAGTTCTAAGCGATACTTGTCGTTAACGCCCTCTTCCCTTGAAAAGTATCTACGATCTTCTCTATCGACAGGTACAAACGCTTCGAAATTGAAGACGCGCCCGTCCAAGTTCGCCCGCTCTTTGAGTTCCTTGATGCGTTCGGGATTTCCCGTGATTCTCAAAAAGTTCCAAATCCACTTATACATAGCCGCTCCTTGGTGAAATGTGAACACTTATTCCGTGAGCATTTTGCCAAAGCCTTGCGGTGGATGGTCGAAGCCTTCCTCGCAAGACTTGTAGCTCAACATCTTCGCGACGATCTGCTCCGATGTCATGTGTGTATATATCGCCCGGAAATACTTACTTTCAATGCACTTTGCCGTAGTCGCATACGTATCGGTTGGCGCCGCGTACAGCATCTCGACAAAATCTGATCCATAGACAAAAACCGCCGGATAACGCCTGCCCTTGATTTCCATATAGAAGAACATGCCCGAGATGTCGTTTCTATCTTCGTCGATTCCGGTCACCCGGCAGATTTTTACTTTCTGATCAGGGATAAGTTTGGTCAGATTTTGGA
>JBNMGX010000190.1:0-4534 GCA_050872465.1 Hallerella sp. | reverse complement strand
GCTGCTCGCCGAGACCTTCCAGCGGAAGATCGTCCGATGCGTCGCCGAACAGGCTGTCGAAAGAACTTTCCACAGACTTCTCCAGAGTGCTTTCCGGCTTCAAAGACGCTTCCGTGGATTTCTCGAAAAGTGGCGTAGATTCCGAAACGGACGGTTCCAACCCGGACAAGGATTCTTTCTTTTCCTGCGGTGCTGTTTCGTCAGAAGGAACGATATGTGTCGCCGATTCCGCAGCGGGCTTCGGCTGCTCGCCGAGACCTTCCAGCGGAAGATCGTCCGATGCGTCGCCGAACAGGCTGTCGAAAGAACTTTCCACAGACTTTTCCAGAGTGCTTTCCGGCTTCGAAGACTTTTCCGTGGATTTCTCGAAAAGTGGCGTAGATTCCGAAACGGACGGTTCCAACCCGGACAAGGATTCTTTCTTTTCCTGCAGTGCTGTTTCGTCCGAAGGCTTCGACAGGACAAACTCTTCCGGCAATTCATCTTCCCCGAAAATGCTGTCGAATGCATCGGAAAGGCTCTGCGGCTTATCCTCGGTCTTTTCCACCGGAGACGGTTCGCCCGTTTTTTCTTCCTGTTTTTCAGAAGCGGGTTCTTCCGTTTCAGCAGCCCCGAAGATGCCGGAAAGGGCGGTCGAAATATCATCGCCGTCGATTTCTTCTGTCGGGAACTCATCCTTTTCCGCCGTATCCGACGGAGAAAAATCGGCAATTGCCTTGTCTAGGCTATTCTCCAAATCGTGAAACGAAACCTCGTTATCATTTTCGTCATCCGCCGGTAGAAGCGTTGCAAGCGACGAGAACGGATCCTCGTCCTTCTCCTCTTCCGTTTTATTCTCTTCGCTTACGGTTGCTTCCTGTTCAAACGGCTCCGGTTCCAGCACAGGTTCCGCGGCAAGAGATGGTGCCGGTTCGGGTAAATCGTCCAACGCCGGCATCTCCTCGATGGTCTCGATTTTCGGGGCATACTCCTCTTTCCAGAAAGCATCCAGCGGATCCAGATCATGCAACAGACGGTAATACAGATTGCGCTTTTCGACGTCACCTTTCTCGGCATAGGCATCGCCTAAGCGACGAATCGCGGACAGGCAATAGGGATTTCTGCTCAATACAAATTCACAGGCTTCAATTACGCCGTCCCAATCCTGCTTTTCCACGAGAATCTTCGACAGGACGAGATTCCCTTCTTCGCACGGAGTAACGGAAAGTCCCGCCTGGACGCACGAAAGCGCTCCATCCAGGTCACCGTTCTGACGCATCAAGTCGGCAAGCCAGGCAAAGGCTCTGGAATTTTTCTTTTTTCCCACCGCCTTGCGAAGAGATTCTACCGTCATCGCCATATTCACCTCTAGGCCTTAAATTTCAAGTGCAATCGCTTCGTCGGCGAGAAGGACCGGGATTCCGTTTCGAACCGGATAGGCTTTGCCGCCATCCTTCGACACCAGAGCCTCTTCCAAGGCTTCGGACACAGCGTTTCCACCAACCGTCCGAACCTTTCCCTGTGCGATTTTTTCGTTTAACACCGAAAGCGTTTCCGCAGAAGCTTCCAAAAGCGCTTCATGCGTATCGGGAGTGCACAGGATAGACAGCATTTCAGAATTCATAATTCACCTTTTATTTTTCTAGAATAAAAATAATTCCTTTTCCCTGTGCAGCAGACGTAAATTTTCAAAAAGGCCCCAAGAAGAAGCGCTGTTAGTCAAAATAGTTCAAATCCACGATAGCGTAATTCGTATCGTTTTCCGTCGCGATAAGCAGTTTTGGGGAAAGCCCCAGCGACTTCACCCAGTTTAAGTCGAGCGGTTCCCGGAATCCTGCAATGTCGGAAAGCACGAGCAGTTCCCGCGCACCGGTTCGCTTGCAGATCAGCGGCAACTTTTCAAACGCCCCCAACAGATACTCGCGATTCCTTTCCGTTATCCTGTCAGGAAATTCCGTTACGCAGCCGAGCAGGTTCAGTCCCGGTTTCAAGTGATAGCGGTCAAACCATCCCGAAAGCGCATCCGTCGTCCCGCCGAGCAAAACGGACCGCTTCGCCTTTCCCGAAAAAATCTGGTAAAAATAGCGCAGCCAAAAAAGAAGCCGCCGCCAGAACACGCAAAGAAGCCCGATTGAGAGAAAAGCGAACGCGACCGAAATTTCCAGATTCAGTACAAACGAAGTAATCAGGACGCCGAGGCATTCAAAAGGCAAAAGGAATTTTAAAAGCCGCAGCCCGTCCAATCGAGGCGAAACATAATCCCCGGCAAGAGAAAGCGGAATCCATGTCAAAAGCGCCATCACGAGAAGTCCCTCGCCGTAAAGCGGAACAAATCGGGAAAAAATCAAGAATCCGACAAGGACGCAGAGAAAATCTACAACCATTTTCCACCACTGGGGAACGAGCCGCGAAAAGACGCCGACAAGGGCCGCAAAGCAGATTCCAAGCGCGATGACAAAAGTCGGAAGATGGTAATTGTGGTGCTTCTTGGCGAAGATGAGCATCGCCATGTAAAACTCGACAAAGGTTCGAAAGCGTCGGGTCCTGCAGCTCTGCCCCTTGAAATGCAAAATGTTCGTTCCGGGATAGTAATAACTGCGGAACCCGAGCTTCTTGATGCGAAGACAGATATCCAGGTCTTCGCCATACATAAAGTAATCCTTGTCAAAACCTCCCAGGCGTTCAAAGGTTTCCCGACGAACGCCGAGGAACGACCCGCTGACCGCATCGACTTCCGTTTCCTGTTCCGGATCGAGATAGGTCATGTTGTACGAGGCAAAGATTTTGCTTTTCGGAAACAGGGAAGAAAGCCCAATCGTCTTGCAGATAGCGGCGAAAGGCGAAGGAAAAGAACGCCGACACGCCCACTGCAAGGTGCCGTCGCCATTTAAAATTTTACAGCCGACAGCCCCGGCATCGGGTTTCGACTTCATATAGTCGAGCGTCTTTTCAAAAGTCCCGCGCGAAACGACCGTATCCGGATTGACAAAGAAAAGGACGTCCTTTGTCGCATAGCGAGCCGCCAGGTTGCAGCCCTTTCCGAATCCCAGGTTTTCCCCGCTATCCAGCCAGCGCACCTTTGGGAACGCCGCCTTCTGCCTGTCCAGAACGGGAATTTTCGAACCATTGTCCAGGACGATGATTTCCGAATCTAAATTCTGAAGCGCATCGACAACAGAGCAGACACACGCCGCGATGTAGTCTCGCGAATTGTAAGCGACGATAATGACAGAACAGGAAAGCGACATGGAAATCAGGAACGCTTAAAGCGCAATTTCAGGACGAGGAAAAACGCTTCCGAAATGATTCCGCCGCTCATTTTCGATACGCCGCGCACCCGGTCCGTAAAGACGATGGGAATTTCCTTGACCCGAAGCCCCTTTTTCCAGATTTTAAATGTCGTTTCGATTTGAAAACAGTAACCGTCGCTTTTCATGTTCGAAAGGTCGAGGGATTCCAGTGCGGTCCGCCGAAAACACTTGAATCCACCGGTCGCATCCTTGACCGGAAGCCCTGTCACAAGGCGCGTGTAGAGGTTTGCAAAGTAGCTGAGCAAGAGGCGTTTCCAGTCCCAGTTGACAACACCGATTTTCTTTTCGTTGTAGCGGCTTCCGAGTACCAGGTCGGCATCTTCCGCAGCGAGGAGCAGGCGGGGCAAGTCCGATGGCTTGTGGCTAAAGTCCGCATCCATTTCAAAGACCCGCTCGTAATCCCTTTCGAGCGCCCACTTGAATCCCGTGACATAGGCGGACCCCAGTCCCATCTTCCCGGCCCGGCGAAGCAAATTTACCTTTGGATTTTCCGCGGACATCGCTTCGACAATGTCGCCGGTCCCGTCGGGCGAACCGTCATCGACAACGAGAACTTCCAGGCAAGGATCCTGCCTGAGGACTTCCGGGATGATTAGGGAAATGTTGTCCTTTTCGTTGTAAGTCGGAATCACGACCAGGCTCTTGGGAAATGTCATCGCAAGCCTTCCTTCTCTAGAAAATCGACGTCATCGCGTACCGTTTCCGCGATGGGGTAGCGCTGTTTCTTGTTGCGGTTAAAAAGCTCCGCCAGGAAGCCCAGAGAAAAAAGCTGGACACCCATCAAGAGCGAGAAGCCGCCGACAACGATCAGCGGGCGCAGATGCAGCGCACCGACCTGCAACCACTGCAAGCCGAAATAGCCAAAGACGCCCATCCCGAGCAGCAAAAAGACAAGTCCCAGGAAACCGAAAAAGTGGAGCGGCTTTGTCGCAAAGCGATTCAGGAAAAGCAGGGTGAGCAAGTCCAGAAAACCCGAGACAAGCCTCGACACGCCATACTTGGACGCCCCGTGAATCCGGGCGCGATGGGCGACGGGCATTTCCGCGATTTTTGCGCCCTGCCATTTCGCCATGACAGGAATAAAGCGGTGAAAATCCCCGTAGAGATTGATAAAGCGCACCACCGAGCTGCGGTAGAGCTTGATCCCGCAATTAAAGTCATGCAGGCGTTTGCCGCGAATAACCGAAACGGTGATATTGAAAAGCTTCGACGGCCACGTCTTGTGCCACGGATCGTGCCGATGG
>JBNMGX010000189.1:0-4545 GCA_050872465.1 Hallerella sp. | reverse complement strand
GTGTACTTCGCGGAAGAGGCCTTTCTCGGAGCCGTTCCAGTGTAGGAAGGGAGCGTGCCGTAGGCGACTTCCCCGCTCTGCAAGGTGTCGGAGCCGTTCACGAACGCGATCCTGTAGAGGTTCGCCTCGTAGCGCGGCTCGATCCGCATGTCGGCGGAGACTTTCACCGTGTCACCCGCCTTGCCCAGGTACTTGCCGTCCGAACCGTACCAGCCCGTGAACGTGTGGCCGGGCTTTTCCGGGGCTTCGGGGAGCGAGAACCATTCGTCCTCCTCGACCTTGACCGTATCCATGCCGTCGTCCCCGCGGTCAATGACCACCTCGCGATAGACCAGCTCCTCGAACAGCGCGGAGACCGTCATATTCCCCGTGACGTTCGAGAGCGAGCCGTTCCAGCCGACGAACTTGTAGCCTTCGCGCGAAGGCGTCCCCGGAGCTTTCGCCGTCTCGCCGTAGGGGACACTCACCGTCGCGAAAACGGAGCTTCCGTCCATGAACGTGACCGTGTACAGGACCTTCGACGAGTCGTAGAGAGCCGTGTAGGTCGCGGGTCCCTTCACCGTGTCGATTGCGGGAGTCCAGCCGGAGAACGCGTAGTCGTAGGCGAGCGTGCTTTCGCGGGCCGGGACTTTCGAGATGCCGGGCGTCGCTCCGTAGAGGTAGGTGGAGGATTGCAGCTCCGAGCCGTCGTAGTCGAGGAAACGGACCGTGTAGGAGCGCAGCGTCTCCGAATAGACCGCGTAGTAGTCGAAGTCCTCGGTGGCGGCGGTGGGTTCCACGTGCCAGCCCTCGAACGCGTAGTTGTACTGCGCCGTGGAGGCCTTGGCCGGCGTCCCCGCATAGCTCGGCGTCCTGCCGTACTGCACGTACTGCGAATCGAGAAGCGTCGTGTCCGAGTCGAAGAACCGAATGGAGAAGTAGATGTCGGATGAATCGACAAAAACAGGATAGCTTCCTTTTCGACCCCAAACCCCGCTGAAAGCCTCCGTCTCATTTGCCGTATTGAGGATATGGACAAACGCATCCGTCTTCATCCAGTACGTAGTCATTGATCCAACATCCGTCACCGTGGCGACTTGCAGCCCCACCGCAACAACCCCAATCAATATCGAACCGTCATAATAGGCATTGATAATTTGAGCTGAACCGTTATTGGCGCCGGCAATGCCTCCGCCATAAGAAGACGAACCTTTCGCATAGATGCGCGAGATGGCGACATAGGCATTTTTCACCACCGCACTTGCGCCCGTATTCACACCGACGATGCCGCCCGTATAAACGGCTCCAATATTTTCATAGCTAGAATCCTTACCCACATTGTAAACATTTTCAATTAGACCTGAATTCAGTCCGACAATGCCCCCATTATTGGCACCAGGATCGTATCTAAAAGCGGTTCTATCATAAAAAGATGTTACCACGCCAGAATTGTAACAAGCGGTAATTTTACCCGACGAAGCATTATGGCTTACAATTCCACCGACATAGTTCATCCGCGCCACATGAGTGTATATGCGCCCCGAATTATAACTTTCCGAAATTGTTCCTTCATTATACGCAGCAATACCTGCGGCGTAAGCAATTCCCGGCTGAGTAAGATCCCCTAAATATATATTTGCAAAATTTTGACTTTTAGTGATTTCCCCATAATTTTTACCAACAAGCCCCCCCATATATCCAACATAACGACTGCCACCATATCCCACAACCACATTATTGAATCGAACATAATTTACACAATTTTGAATCTTTCCATAATTAACCGCTGCAATTCCCCCTCTTACCATATCGCCACCGCGTTTTTTTTCACTTGCATCGGCAGAAACCAATGTCAAATTTTTCACAACACCTTCTTTGGCAACATAACCGAAAAATCCTTCGGCTGCGCGATTGCCGAAGTACAAGCCATAAACGACGTAGCCTTGCCCGTCAAAAACTCCCGCAAACTGCGCAGAACTACTATTGCCAATCATTGTCCATACCGTGCTGGCTATACTAGAAGTATCTTTTCCAAACAGGATATCGTTCGCCAGCTGCGCATTGATGGTCGTCTTACCGCCATTCACCTGTGCAGCAAACCAGGCCAGTTCCTCGGCGCTCGTAATCACATAGAAAACCTTGCCGTCGATTTTCTTTGTGCTTTCCGGTTCGCGTGTCGAGCCATTCCAATTCGCGGCATAAAGCGAAGCGGACAGGCTAAAAACCAAAAGCCATAGTAATTTTTGGATGTTCTTCATGTTGTCCTCCTTTTAAAATTTGTCCTTAATCCGTTTCCAAACACAGTGGGGATAAGTGATTAAAGGCTTTGTGAGACCCATCACCCTATAGGGAACCGAAGCGCCATCGGCTTTATACGCATTTGTATTGCAATAAGAAAGAGACTTTGCCTGGTCTAGCTCATATAAACCCAAGAAAACATAACCCGAAAATCCTTTAAATTGTCCAATAATCAGCCGTTTTACGGGTTCATTTTGAATAACGTAGGGAGGATGACCTCCCGGTGTAGGAAAAGGAGGGAAAGGTTCCTTAGGATTTCGAATTTCATGAACGATGGACGTGTCGGATGAAATAATCCACTGGTCGTCATTCCAATAAGTCTGGGTTTTCGCCTTGCTAATTCCCTCGAATTCGTTCCATGGAATGGTTATTCCTGATAGAAAGTCCTTGTTATAGAATACATGTTTGGCGCAACACACATCGGGATGTTGGGGTAAATGATGGATAAAGTTCTTCATAAAAGGAAACTTTACGCCCCAGCACTGTTGCATTGCGTTTTGCAAATCATTAAACGATGTAAATTGATCACCAGCTTTCATCAGAATCTCCTTTTTATTTGAGGGAAAAGCAGTTTATCAAGACATAAAAAAACGTTCCTTAGCTTCGCCTTTCTAGAACGACGATGAACGGAAAACATTTCAGCTCTTTTTTGTTTTCACCGGAATGTCAAACTTGACACCCAGCACGCAACCTTGCGCTAGCACAAAGTCCTTCAGCCGTTCCCAGCCCTGCCGGACAACTTTCTTCGAGAAGTTTTTTCCTCCTTGACCATCAACTCCCATATTTTTATCATCCGAGAAAGAAGTTCCGTCAAAGAAAGACTCCAACAGTTCCGCATCCAGTTCAATCCGACTGAACGCACTGCCCGTCGGTTCGGAATAGACCTTCGCCGGGCTAAAGGAATACATTTCATTTTCGCTGAACGTTTTCCCTTCGTAATAAACGTCGTATGGGTAAATATCCTTAAGAGACTCGATGAGAAGATAGTTGCAGTAGTCCTCGTAATTGGATATTCCCTTGAGGTCGCCTTTGTCGCAATATTTTATCGGATATTTATCGACCACAAAGACCGTATCCAGGCGGAATTTGCGCTTTTTCTTGCTGTACGCCCCGAAAAGGACGATGGAATCTTCGTCCAGTTCCTTCAAAACATGAAAAGTTTTCTGCATACAGTAAGAATACCGGAAACATTCCCCGAACACGAACGGGTCTATATTCTGGCAACTATTTTCGTCTCCGCAATTTCCAGGCAATTTGTTTGCAGGCAGTTTGCTTTTGAATGGTTCGATAAGCCTCTGGGGATCGGCATCTTTTCCGAAATCCCTTGTGAAATCCTTCACGACAAGGGCTTCCGCTTCCCATTCACCCCAAAACACGAGGTCGCCGACACTTTTTTGACCGCTGGCATCGACATATTCGCCGTGGCTTTTGATAAAGTTGCGGGAATGCGAGCCCGTTTTCCAAGACTTGTATTGCTGATCATCCGATAAGCTTTCCGACCATTCCGCCCATCTTACCTTTATGAAGTTTTTCGGGGTTTCTCCGCCCGGATGAAAAAATTGGACAATCTTTGGCATTTTTTACCTCGCTATATTTTTTGATTGAAAGGACAAACGCTAAGTGTTTTTTCTGCATTTAGCGCACACGCCCAAACACCGGCAACCGCACCAGCGGCTGTCGTTTTGACGGAAAAACTTTCGAGAAATTTACAGGAAAATACTGTTAGATGCGTCGGGATCGAGCACAGAGCACTGCACGAATGTGTAGCCCCCCCCTAGCAACATTCATGCCAAGCGGACTATTTTTCGTCAAATTCTCACTTTTACCATATTTGTTACGGTCGGTTCGATTCAAAATATCTATTACACGAATCATCCGTTCAAATATACATCATTTTTTACAAAGAGAGCATACATCGGTTGATTTTTTTGAATTTTATCCGAGCCCGAGATTTTTGTGATGGTAGGGAGGAACTCCGACGAGATTTCGGGCTGTTTACGAATACAAAACCTACAATAGAGTAGATTTTGTTTAAGCAGTAAAATTATCAACGATACGCAAAAGAAAATTCATCCAAGATATTTTAAAACTTTTCTTAGAACGTTTTTTGATGCCGGATGTATCGGGTTCTTCGACCCCTCCAGAATGACAATAGTCGGAAACGACTCATTTTAAATGTCATTATCGGGCTTAGCTCGGCAAGCTCGCTAACCTGTCTTTGCCGTTCTTTGCAACTTGTCATTACCGAACATGGACCCGGTAATCCCT
>JBNMGX010000188.1:0-4555 GCA_050872465.1 Hallerella sp. | reverse complement strand
GGTAAGGAAACTTTATTAGGAATTAGTTCGGCGGGATCTCGAATCATTCCAATGGATGCCTCCAAATTGGGTGATTTTGCAAAAGGTAATAAAGTCTCACAGACCGCAGAGAGAACTTCTTATAGAGGTGTTCGTCGTCTTCGTGAACGTCATTTGCTTCGCCGAGAAAGACTTCTGCGCGTTTTAAATCTGATGGGTTTTCTTCCTGAACATTTTGCGAAAGAAATCAATCGATATGGAAAGTTCACTTCGGATGTGGAACCTAAAATTGCTTGGAGAAAAACGGAAAAGGGAACGCATGAATTTGTTTTTCAGGAATCCTTTGGAAAAATGCTTAAGGAATTTCAAGAAAAACGGCCGGACTTGCTTGCCGGGGGCAAGAAAATTCCCTATGATTGGACAATCTATTATTTAAGAGCACATGCTATCAAAGAGGCTGTCAGCAAGGAAGAGCTTGCGTGGCTGTTGTTGAACTTTAATCAAAAAAGAGGCTATTACCAACTTCGGGGAGAAGACGAGAATCAGAAGGAAAATAAGAGAGTAGAACTTCATTCGCTAAAAATTGTAAAGGTCGAGGAAGCTGAGGAACCCAAAAAGGGCGATGGTTTTTGGTATAATGTTGTTTTGGAAGATGGTGGAATCTATAAACGTAAAAGTAAATACCCTTTGGATTGGGTCGGTAAGACGAAGGACTTTATTGTAACCGTTGAATTAGACGAATCGGGCGTTCCTAAAAAAGATCGTGAGGGGAGTGAGATACGCTCTTATAGAGCGCCTGGGGAAGACGATTGGACTCTTCAAAAGAAAAAGACGGAACAGGTTATTGACAAATCTTCAAAATTTGTAGGAGAATATATTTATGAAACCTTGTTGGCCAAACCGGATCAAAAAATAAACGGCAAGCTGATTCGAGTAATTGAACGCAAATATTATAGACAAGAACTTGAAGAAATTTTAAAAGTGCAGTCTCGATTTATTTCGGAGTTGAATGATGAAAAACTGTTGTTGCAATGTTTGGAAGCGTTATACACATATAACGAAAACCATCGGACAATGCGTGAAAAGAAAGGCTTTGTGGACTTTTTCGTCAATGATATTATCTTTTATCAGCGTCCGTTAAAGAGTAAAAAATCTTTGGTTTCAAACTGTCCCTATGAATCCAATAAGTATATAGATAAGAAGTCTAAAGAACTAAAGACTGTTCCATTAAAGTGCATCGCCAAATCGCATCCGTTATTTCAGGAATTTAGACTTTGGCAATTTGTACAAAATTTGAGAATTTACCAAAAAGAGGTAAATGGCAAACTTTGTTTGGATGTGGATGTGACAAACGAAGTTTTGAAAACAAAAGAAGATTTTGCAGAACTTTTCGATTCCTTAAACGAGGAAAAGGAAATTAATGAAACTAAGCTTTTTAAGATTTTGAAAAACCGTTTCGGATTAAAAGGGAATGTTGCCGATTATCGTTGGAACTATGTTCAAGACAAGGCCTATCCATGTAACGAAACCCGTTCATTAATGCTTAGCAGGTTAAAAGGAATTGGCTTTAATGAGGATTTTCTAACAAAAGATAAGGAGTTGGCTTTATGGGAAATCTTGTATTCCGTTGAAAATAAAAATGAATTTTCAATAGCGCTTAAAACTTTTGCTGATAGGAATGGATTGGATTCTGAAAAATTTGTAAACGCTTTTTTGAAAATTTCCGCCTTTCCAAAAGAATATGGAGCGTATTCGGCAAAGGCGATAAAAAAGTTGTTGCCGTTAATGAGAATGGGAAAAAAACATTGGCACGAAAATGATATCGATTGCAAGACAAAGGAACGAATTGACAAAATTCTCACAGGAGAATATGACGAGGCGATTCGAAATCGGGTTTGTGAAAAAGCGGTTAGTTTAAAGAAACTATCCGATTTTAGCGGACTTCCTGTTTGGCTTGCGTGTTATGTTGTTTATGATCGCCACTCTGAGGGAGAAAATGTAAAATGGACATCTCCGACGGATATTGACAAGTACTTGAGCGAATTTAAACAGTATTCTTTGCGCAATCCGATTGTTGAACAGGTTGTAACCGAAACGCTTCGGGTCGTTCGGGATATTTGGAAACAGGAAAAAACAATTGATGAAATTCATGTAGAAATGGGTCGCGAGATGAAGCTGCCTGCAGCAAAACGCAAGGCATTAACCGAAAAAAATCTTGAAAATGAAAATACGAATTTACGTATCAAGTCTTTGCTTGCGGAACTTAAAAAGGATGGGGTTGACAATGTACGTCCGTATTCACCTTCTCAGCAGGAAATTTTGAAAATTTACGAAGAATATGCCGTTTCTAACTTGGATAAGAACGATAAGGAAAATTACGATTTCGTGTCTAAAATTTATAGAACCGCTCAGCCTGGTGAAAAAGAGATTTCAAGATATAAGCTCTGGTTAGAACAAAAATACTGTTCGCCATATACGGGAAAAATAATTCCACTGAGCAAGCTATTTACATCCGCTTATGAAATTGAACACATTATTCCCCAGTCTAGGTTTTTTGACGATTCCTTTAATAACAAGGTTATTTGCGAATCTGCCGTGAACAAAAGGAAGGATAATTCTTTAGGCTATGAATTTATTCGGGAACATCATGGCGAAAAAATCGAACTGGGCAATGGAGAGGTTGTCGAAGTATTGTCGGTAGATGACTACGAGAAATTTGTAAAAGATCATTATATGAAAAATCGTCATAAAATGAAAAATTTACTAAGGGAGGAAATACCTGAAGATTTTTCGCAGCAGCAGTTAAACGATTCTCGCTATATCAGTAAATTTGTAAAAGAACTGTTATCCAACATTGTTCGAGATAATGATGAAGATGAAGCGATATCTAAACATGTGATACCTTGCAATGGGAAAGTTACCAATCGTTTGAAACAGGATTGGGGGGTGAATGACGTTTGGAATCAAATTATTCTTCCTCGGTTTAAGCGGATGAATGATTTGATGGAAAGAACAGACTTTACATCAATAAATTCCTCTGGAAAAGAAATTCCCGCGATGCCTTTGGAATTTCAAAAAGGATTTGATAAAAAAAGAATTGATCATAGACATCACGCGATGGATGCCATTGTAATTGCCTGTGCGAACAGAAATATCGTAAACTATCTAAATAATGTCTCGGCAAATGGAAAGACGACTAGATATGATTTGCAGCATCTTTTGTGCGAGAAAGCGAAACGGGATGAAAATAATTATCAATGGGTTATCCGCAAACCATGGGAATTGTTTGCGCGGGATGTATTTGAAAAGCTAAATGGAATCATTGTCAGCTTTAAACAAAATTTACGCATAATCAACAAGGCAACAAATAAATTTGAATCCTATAAGGATGAAGCGGGAAATCTTCGTCTTGATGAAAGCGGTAGGCCAAAGAAAGGATTGAGATTACAAACTAAGGGTGAACATTGGGCTATTCGTAAGTCAATGCACAAGGAAACTGTTTTTGGTGAAGTTAATCTGCAGAGGAAAGATAAAACTGTAGGTTTAGCTCAAGCGATGAAGGAACCAGCTAAGGTTACGGATCGAAAGCTTAGGGATTGTTTCATTCGATTGAAGTCTCAAAAAATGTCCTTGAAATCGGTAAAGGCATATTTTGAGGAACATTCGAAAGATTGGCCTAACTTGAACTTGGCTAAAATTCCTATTACCTGTTACACTAAGGAAACAAAGGATCGTTATTTTGCTACGAGATGTGATCTGATAAAACTTTTTAGCGGAGCTGATTCTAAAAAGAAAGCGCAAGATTGTATCGATAGTATTACAGATATGGGGATTCGGAAAATTTTAGAGAAACATCTAGAGAATAAAGGTGATAATGCGGAACTTGCCTTCTCTGCGGATGGAATCGAAGAAATGAACAGAAACATAAAGGAACTGAATGGAGGACATTTTCATCAACCGATTTATAAAATTCGCAAATTTGAAAAAGCGAATAAATTTTCTATTGGAAAAAAAGGAAACAAAAATAAAAAATATGTTGAAGCTGCTAAGGGGACAAATCTTTTTTTTGCTGTTTATGAGAATGAGAAGGGTGAACGTTCATATGATTCCATTCCTTTAAATATTGTGATTGAACGACAAAAACAAAAATTGCCTAGTGTTCCTGAGAAAAATGATGTTGGAGATGAATTGAAATTTTATCTGTCTCCGGGTGATTTGGTATATGTTCCTCAAGGTGAATGTTCTTTAGAAAAGATTAATAAAAATAATCTATATAAGTTTGTAAGTTGCACAAAGGAAAAAGCATTCTTTGTTCCTTATTATGCGGCTACTTCTATTGCAGACAAAAAAGAGTTTACACAAATGAATAAAGTCTTATTTACTAGCGAAAAACAAGTAATGAATCCTGTAAAAGTAGACCGCCTCGGAAATATTATTGGAGAAAGCAAGATGTAGGGACTTTTCTTTTAGGAGGTGTAATGATCAAACGCACGCTCTATTTCGGGAATCAGGCTTACCTGTGCCTAAGGGACAACCAGCTTGTCGTCAAGAAAAAGGACGGCGAGCCGAAAACGGT
>JBNMGX010000187.1:0-4571 GCA_050872465.1 Hallerella sp. | reverse complement strand
TTCATTTACCACGACACCCTTCAGGCGCCTAGCCCGCGTCGGTTCGTCTTTCGAAAGGTCCCAGCGGAGATTTCCGACATCGAGCGTATCGCCCGAGGAAAGCGAAATCGAAAGCTTGCGAATGATGAGGGAGTCCGCATATCCGGCGTTTTTCAGCTTGGTGACAGCGACGGAATCCGCCGGTGAAATCGACAGACGGAAGTTCCCTCCCGGAGCAAAAAGCGCAAAAGAATCCGGGGCGAAAAGGTCCGCAAAGAAAGTCGTCGAATCCAGCGAGACAAAAAAGTGCGAACCCATCCAGAAAGCGGAGTCCTCGGCATACTCGAGGCGTCCGCGGAGAAGGGCGGGCTTTTGCAGACGGACGCTGAGCGATTCCGCCGACTTGACCGCTACATTCCGAAGCATCTGGACTTCTCGCAGGGAAGCGTCTTTCTCATACCGGAACTCGACGTTCACCGTATCCGCAAGAACGCTGTCAAAGGCAAAGCTTCCCGACCCGTCGGTCGAAGTTTCGAGAAACGCGTAAGAAGCGCCGCTGCGAGCCGCGACCTGGCGGACACGTACACCGCTCGCCATGGAACTATCGGACAAAAGAACGGTTCCCGCGATCGTATTTTCCGTATCGGTCGCCGTTCCTGCAACCTTGGAGCTTTCCGAGCAGGACATAAGCCAAAGACAAAGAAGAAGCGTGTTCAAGCAGCGATTAAACTTCATCGTTTTCTCCTTCCTTGACCGAGCTTAGCCCAGCGCACAGGTCGCTCGGATTTTTTTCAAGTTCCTTGGACAGCGGAAAGAACTGGATGTTCAATTCGCAAATCATCGTTTCCCGTTCGTCCGAGCGAACGATATCGACGATTTCCTTCCGAAAGGTATCAATTTTGTGGATGATGCGTTCAAGCCCCTGGGGAGAAACGCTCATCGTGGTGCACGAAACGTTGCGACGCTCCGTGCTGAAATAATCGACGGAAGCCTTGCCCAGGTCCATCATCTTTTTCTGGAATCCGTGCACGATGAACGGCGGAATTTCCCGACCGCTCGTAATCGTCTTGTTCACGGACTTCCAATAACCGTTCTCCTTCTCGATAAGCCCCAGGTCGGAAAGAAGCCGGATAGCCTGCTTCGCCTGCGGAACGGATATTCGCGGATTGAGAAAAAGCGCAAGATCCTGGTAATTATCGGAAACGTTCAAGACGGACAGCGCCTCGCGGACCGCGACATAATACCATTCCCTGTAATACTCCACCTGCTGGCGGGAAAGCGCCTTCGTCGTCTTGGGGAGCAGCGCGGACATCTGTTCAAAAATCGTCTGCTTGGATTCCGGGGTTTCCGCATGGGTGAAATCCACCATCAGACTGAAATACCGACCTTCCTTTTCGGAAAGTCCTAGCGCATGGATAAATTTCGGAACCATTTGCGGGGTGAGGGACTTGCGGCCCTTTACCAAATCCAGATAAAGCCCGCTCGACGTGTAACCGGCCCTTTTGGCAAACACCCGATACGAAAAATAGCGCTGGACCGACTTGCGGTATTCGTAATAATCCTGCAAATACTTTCGGTAATTGTAATAGGCAAACACGTTCATAACGCCTATAAGATACATTTTCCATTTTTTCCGGGAACACTTCAATCAGCCGAATTTTCCGAAAAATGCGAAATTTCGAGCAAAAGAACAGTTTGGGAACGATTTTCGCATCAAAGAGGATGCATTTGTAAAAGATTTTGTCTAATTTTAAGGAACACCCAATCCCATCCTCGAATCCCGTTCTGCACAAAGGGCGGGATTCTTTTTATCTTGTAAGCGATGGAAACATTCAAGAAACTTTTCTCCAAAACGCTCCGCCTCGTCGCCATATTTGCGATTATCTACCTCTGCATTCTATTTTACATGGTGGTTTCGGAGCGCAGATACGCCTTTCCGCGAGCCCAGATAGACAAGACGTCCGCCGAATCGCTTGAAAAGAATGCGGTCCTGTGCCCGGCAGAAGACGGGAAAAAGCTCCAGGGATGGAGTCTGAACGATTCCGCGCCGAATACCGTACTGTACTTTTCCGATGCCGGCGAGGACGCTTCGACTTTTCTCTCAAACGCCAAGCGAATTTCGGGCTTCCGCCTTGTCGGATTCAATTTCCGCGGTTCCGCCGGAAGCGAAGGAACGCCCGGAGAAAAATTCTATGAAGACGACATCCGCTCCATGATAAGGTGCGCCGGTTCATCAAGCCCGATCTTTCTAGGACACGGGACAGGCGCCATCGCCGCCTACAATTCTTTTGCAAGCGGTCTCGGGAAAAAAACCGTCCTAGTCGATCCTTCCGAAAGTTTCGGGGCGAGGCTCGCGGAACGCTACCGCATTTTCTTTCCCGAATTCCTAAGCAGGACAAAGGCTCGAATGCGTTTCGATGGCGGAAAGGCCCGGGCAACCGTCGTCCTCGACAATCCGAGGCAGCGCGGGCTAGCGCAAAAGCTTTTAACCGCCCACCCCGAACATTTCACGGTCGTCGAACGAAACGGAAACTCCCTTCTCGAAATCCTCGAAGGCCTCTTTGCGGAATAGAACAAATTAACGCCGTTACCTTGTCTGCAATCCGTTATTTTGTTAGATTTCAGCTAGGAAATTCCGGTTCTTCTGCCGCTGGAATTTTACACTCAGACTTTACGAAGGAACATTTGCTCATGGAAACCTACAAGGCTCGAATGGATATCCGCGGATTCATCCGCTTTACCAAGGAACTCGCTGAAAAATTCAAGCTGAAAAATACTCCGTATGCAGATATTTTCATCGACACGGTGGGAAAGCGCATCGCTATAGTCCCGACTGCCAAGCTCAAGACGACATCGTTCCGCCTTCTTCCATCCAACGAGACCTTCCTTCTCTATCTTCGCGGTGCGATGAAGGCTGTCGATATTCCGGTTGTTTCCGGAGACATTTCCCTTGCAAAGGTGAACGATAAGCTTATTTTCCAAAAGAAAAATTCCAAAAAAGCCGGTCCGTGGACGATATACGCCTGCCGCAATTCCGCGGGGCTTCCCATGATTTCCATCGATCCACGCGGGACGATGATTCTCGACAAGCGCTGCATTACAGCTCTCGACACAAGGAAAAACAACTCGATGAACCCGGAATACGATGCGAAGAAGAAAACTTTCAGGTTCTTTTTCGGCAAGAAGGGACTGCTCAACGTCCGCACCATCGATAGCCACGCGAGCCTTTCCATGATGGGAACCTTCCATGCGTTCGGCGTCAAGCTTCCCGAAGTGCATACGCGGCTGAGCGTCCAGATTTCCGAAAACATCATGACTTTCAAGATGGGTTGATATGATTGAAATTTTCAAGGTTTTCTACACGGTCCACTACAATTTCGCAGCGCTTTCGCTGTTGCTCTTTTTGCTCATCATCTTTCTTCTGACCAAGAAAAATTTCAAGTGGAGCCTCATCTTTCTAGCGGTCATCGTCGCCATCAATGGATTTATCTGGCAGCGGACAAACGGAAAAGTCTGGAGCGTTACGGAAACGCCGGAACAGACCGATGCATGGAACACGCCGACCCCGGTCACCTACAAGTTCTACGCGCCGGACCAATGGACGGTCAAGACGGAAAGCGGAGAAGAAATGCACTGGTGCTGGGTCGAAACCTACAAGGAAAAGTTCCTGTCGTTCGACTTTGTCGATAGGCTCTGGGGAACCAAGGAAGCGAAGAAGCTCCGCGAAGCTTCCGAAGAACGCCTCGGACAATAAAATTCAAGCCGAATCTTTTGGAAAACGGAAAACGGAAATCTCGCCGTTTTCCATTTTTGCATAGCTCAGTTCGAACAGCCACTGCCCAGGAGAGACAACCTTTCCCTCGGGAACATCCCATACGCCGGAAATATGGTGGTGACCGTGAACGCAGATATCGCAACGGTTTTCACGCATCCTTGCGCTCGAAGCGTCCAGGTATTCCGAGACCTGGATGATCCGATTTTGTCCCGCCTTGCGGCTTCTGTTTCCGACAAGACGGGCAATATCCATTCCCAAGTCAGGATGGATCTTTCGAAAAAGAAATCTCGACAGGCGCGCATCGAGAATTTTCCTCGCCAGGCGATAGCCCCGGTCGCTTTTGGGAATTCCGTCACCGTGCATCAGATAGACCCGATGGCCTTGCAGCTGATTACACACAAACGAACGATGAACGGAAACGCCCAATTCCTTAGGGAAAAAATCTTCCAGGGCAAAGTCGTGGTTTCCCATCAGGTAATGGACTTCCGTGCCCGAATCCGCCAGATCGCCCAAAACGCGGTAGAGCGGAAAATGCCCGCGAGAAATGTAATGGCGATACTCGTACCAGAATTCGAACAGGTCGCCGACCAAAAAAACATGCGAAGCCTTTCCGACAAGGCTCTTCAAAAAGCGGACGAGAATCTCTTCGCGCGCCGGAATCGCACCCGGAGGATTTACGCCCAGATGCGCATCGGAAAAGAAATAGGCCGGCAGGGATTGCATACGCAAAAATGTAATAATCTATCTTTTATCCGTGAAAATTTTCCTCGGCATTTTATCCGCGCTTCTGCTTTCCGCCTGCGCGCCTTCCCTGTAC
>JBNMGX010000186.1:0-4588 GCA_050872465.1 Hallerella sp. | reverse complement strand
CGCGGCTTCTGGTGGAATCGGCCTTTGCGCGAATGGCTTATCTCGATAGGGCGGTCGATTTTAAACGCGCCCTGATGGCTATCAATTACCCTCTCTCCCAGGGTTCAAAAAAAAATTAGCGGAACCTGTCTCCGAAACGGTTCATCCGCCAAAAGCGGCGCCTGTTCCTGAAGGTCGGACGGATTCGCCTTTCGCCATCGATTTTGACGCCCCTGTCATGGGAGCTTCGCCTCGTGACAATGTATCGGGCGAAAGCCCCGCACAAATTTCCGAACCGCAAGCGCCTTCCCCTGGCGTTGAAGATTCCATGGCGATTGATTTCGGAGAATCCTTTCCCGGAGAGGATCGGAATGCGGGGGAAAACATTTCGCTCGATGACTTTGGCGAAGGTTCGGGGCCGCAGTTCACCCGTTACGATATCTGCGCATCCTGGCAGGAACTGATCCGCTCGTGCTTTACGCAGGAACTGGGATTCTTTGCGACGAGCCTGAACGGTTCGACTCTTGAACACGGAGATTTCCAGGAGAATCCTTTTCGCCTGAAAGTCGTCTATCCGGCTTCATTCAAGTGGGGGTTCGACCAGATGATGTCGCGCGAGGATTACCGCACGAGGCTTTCGAACATTTTGGAAGACCGCTTGCAGATGAAGGTCGCTGTGACGTTTGAACTTTTAGAGCCGAAGCCCGGCGAAGACGTCCTTGCGGTCCCGCTTTCGCCTTGGGAATCCGATGTCCAAAAAGAACCGGGGCTTGCCAAGTTTGTCGAAAAGTTTGTCGCGGAGCTTATCGAGACGCGAAGCCTTCCGAAAAGCGGAGATGTCGGAAATTCCGATGTGGACGTGTGCGCGACGACTCCGGAGCAGGAATAAAATTTTAACTTAGTTCAAAAAAGGAAATCCAAGATGAATATGCAAAAAATGTTGAAGGACCTGCAGAAAATGCAGTCCAAGATGGTCAAGGCCCAGAACGATCTCCAGGCGCAGAGCTTCGAAGCGGAAGCGGGCGGCGGCATGGTGAAAGTCGTCTTGAACGGTCAAGGTATCATGACGTCCATCAAGATCAATCCGGAAGCGGTCGATAAGGACGATGTCGAAGCGCTTGAAGATTTGGTGATGGCTGCAGTCAATGCGGCGACTAAAAAGAAGGACGACACGTCTAAGGCTAGTATGGAAGAGCTGACCGCCGGAATGCGCATTCCGGGCCTGATGTAATTCTCGAAAGTTCTTTGGCAAAACGGCAGCTTCGCGCTGCCTTTTTTCGTGGGTTAATAGGCTCCGTCGCTCTTGAAAACAGCCTTGAACGTTTTGGCGACAAGCTGGATGTCCGTGGTGAAGTTTGCATGGCGGACATACTTGTTGTCGAGGCGCATCCAGTCTTCGAACCCGATGTCGCTCCGCCCGCTGACTTGCCAGAAACAGGTGAGGCCCGGCGTGACGGAAAGGCGCATCTTGTGCCACGGGAGATATTCGCTGACTTCGGACGGGAGCGGCGGGCGCGGTCCGACGACGGACATGTCGCCGCAGAGGATGTTGAACAGCTGGGGAAGCTCGTCGAGGCTGAATTTCCGGAGAATGTGACCCATCGGATAGATGCGCGGGTCGTTCTTCATCTTAAAAGTCGGGCCGCTTGATTCGTTGAACTTTTCCAGTTCCTTTTTACGCTCTTCCGCATCGACATACATGCTGCGGAACTTGTACATCGTGAAAAGCTTTCCGTTTTTGCCGACGCGGGTCTGCTTGAAGATGACGGGACCTTTGGGGTCGCTTACCTTGACGATTGCCGCGCAGGCGATGAGCAGCGGGGAAAGGATGACGATTCCGCAGAACGAGGAGACGATATCGAATGTCCGCTTGACTATTTCCTTGGCGCAGAGCGAGAACTTGTTCGTCTGCGACAGGATATCGGAATAGAAGAGCCGCTTGAGCGAAAAGAATCCGTTGTTTCGGGCGTTGAATTTCTGGATGGAGGAATCCAGTTTCTGGTCCTTTTTCTCCTGGAGGCCCGTGTAGAGGGAAACCTGGAATACGGGTTGCCGCAGTTTTTTCTTCAGTACATTGACAAGTTCCGCTTTCTTCAGATTGATGATGATTTTTCGGCGGAGCCTTTCGAGAACGTGAAGATTGGAGTCGATGAAGATAACGCCTAGGCCATCGGGGTTGTCGAGGTAGCCGACGATGTCCGTGAACTTTGTTTCGGTGAGAACGGTGAGAACGGCGATTTTCCATGCGCGGATGGACGGCGATTCGAACTTGCCGAATCCGATGAGGTCGAACTGCCGGGTCACAATCCTGAAGTAGAGAAACGGGCGCTGCGTGCGGTTTGTCCGCAGGAATTCTTCGCGGAGACGCGTCTTGAAGAGGCTTGCCGGATAGACGGTGTTGCCGATGTCTTTCGAGGAAAGCAGATCCCCTAGCTTGGACTTTGTAAAATCATCGTTCACGTTCCAAATATAGATTTGATTTTCTAATTTATAGCCCGAAAAATTTTAATTGGAGACCAAATTATGCGCATTGGACTTATCGGCACAGGAACGATCGGCGGCGGTGTTGTCGAAATTTTGGAAGCGAAGACGGCAAAATATCGCGAAACGCTGGGGCTTGATTTGGAACTTGCCTGCATTTGCGCAAAGGACGATACGGAACTTGCCCCTTACAAGGCGAAAGGCTACAGGACGACGACCGATGCGATGAAAATGATCGCGGACCCGTCTATCCAGGTAATCGTGGAACTCGCCGGCGGCTACGAGATGCCGCGCAAGTGGATTACCGCTGCGCTGGAACATAGGAAGAGCGTGGTGACGGCGAACAAGGCGATGCTTGCGAAATACGGGCACGAACTTTTTCCGCTTGCCGAAAAGAACGGCTGCCATATCCTGTTCGAGGCGGCTGTCGGCGGGGGAATTCCCATTATCCGCAGCATCCAGGAAGGTTTTGTCGGAAGCGAAGTGGAGCATCTGAGCTGCATCATCAACGGAACGTGCAACTATATCCTTTCGCGAATGGGGGAAAGCGGACTTTCGTTTAACGCTGCGTTGAAGGAAGCCCAGGAGAAAGGCTTTGCGGAACGCAATCCGACTTTTGATATCGAGGGCATCGATTCGGCGCACAAGACGGCAATCCTTGCGAGCCTTTGCAGCGGAAAGTATGTCGATTTCGAAAAAATTCACGTGACGGGCGTTTCGAAGATCACCGCGGAAGACATCGCGAATGCGAAGGAACTCGGCTACAAGATCAAGCTGCTCGGCATTTACGGACGCGGAGAAAACGGCTCGGTCGATGCCCGTGTACACCCTTCTCTCGTTCCCTGCGACCACCTCTTGGCAAATGTCGATGGCGTATTGAATGCCGTGTATCTCCAGTGCGATAATCTGGGCCAGACGCTCCAGACAGGCGCCGGTGCGGGAAGGCTTCCGACGGCGAGCGCCGTTGTCGCGGATCTCGTATCGCTTGCCCGTTCCACCGATATCGGCTCCCGGAAGCCTCTCCCGATGGGATGGTTCAACAAGGCAAACGCTGCGGAACTCACGCCTATCGAGGATACGTATTCGCGCTATTACCTCCGCTTTACGACAAAGGATTCTTGCGGAGTCCTCGCAAGCATTACGGGAATCTTCAGCCAGAACGGCATTTCGATTGAATCCATCATCCAGAAGAACGTGAACGATCCGGGCAAGGTGAGCATCGTCGTCGTCTCGGAGCGCACCAAGGAAAGCAAGATTCTCGCTGCGCTCGAAGCGATTGACTCCCTGTCGGCAGTCGCGGAAAAGAGCCAGATGATCCGTTTCCTCAAGTAGGCATCCATGCTCCGCGGAAACAAGCTCGAACTGCTGCTTCATTTCGTCTTCGACTACCTGGCGCTGTCGATTTGCTTTGCCCTTGCGTTCTGGGTGCAGTTTCACAGCGGCTGGATCCCGGACAAGTTCGCTCCGGAAAAGATGATTTCGGAATATACCCGTGCGGGGTTTTTCCTGAATCTCGGCTGGTGTGCGCTCTTTGCGGCAACGGGGCTTTACCGATCCTGGCTTCTGCTTTCGCGGACATTGCAGGTCCTGCATGTCTTGCGGGCTGTCCTTATCGGCATCGTCGCGATTCTTCTCGGGCTTTTCGGTTCGGAGTTCATCGGGCGGTTGATTACGGGGACGCCTCTGTTTGGAAACTACGTCTATGGTTCACGCTTCAAGTGGATTTTGATTTACGGTGTCGGGGTGTTTCTTTCTGTCGGAGGCTGCCGGATGCTCGTCGCCGCCTTCTTGCGGTCCATGCTGCGCAAAGGTTTCGGGGCGAACAAGCTGCTCGTGCTCGGGGCAACGGCTGCCGGGCGGAAGGTCGCCGAAGCTTTTGCGAAGGCTCCGGAACGCGGGCGGAAAGTCGTCGGATTTTTGGATGAGCATTACCAGGTGATGGAACATTCGTTTGCCGGATTTCCCGTCCTTGGAAAGTATTCCGACTTGGCGAACATCGTGAAGAAAAACAAAATCTCGGGAATCGTCATTTCGCACGACAGCTCGTCGCTCCAGGAAATTACGCGCGTCCTGGCTTGGGTTTGTGACTTGCCGCTCCACATCTACGTGATTCCCGGGCTTTACAATG
>JBNMGX010000185.1:0-4594 GCA_050872465.1 Hallerella sp. | reverse complement strand
GTCGTACCTTTCTTGCATCCGGCGACACGGTTCGCCTTTACGACGATGCGAATAAACTGCTCGGCAAATACACCGGAGCGATGCTTGCCGGGAAAAAGTTTCGCATCAATTCAACGAAACTTAAAGTTGTCCTGGAAAGTGACAATGACGGGAAGCAGGGATGGGGATATGAAATTTCCCGGATTGAATCCATTCCCTATTCCATTTTGAAAATGCCTTTTGAATTTGTCAATACAAAAAAATATATTGAGAAAAAGGGGGAAACATGAAAAAGATATTGTTTTCATTGGGGGCTATTCTGATTTTAGCCTGCAATACGGGTTCGCCCTATTCCGCGGAACCGTTGTCGTCTGCCGGTGAAGTTGTTTCATCCGACATGTCCTCGGCTTTTTTGTCCGGTTCTTTTTCGGAATGCGCGTACTCTGCCGAGATAGAGTCTTCATCGAGCGAGTCCTCGTCAAGTGCGGAAATTTCTTCTAGTTCGTCTTCGGAAATATGGGGTTGGGATGTTCCTTGTTCTATTTTATGGAAAGAAAGAGGGGTTGAAATTACCGTCGAAAAATATGCGGGAGATTCATTGGAATCCGTCTGCGGCAGGTTCTGGGTATTCACTGGAACAGGGATTTCGTCTAAGTCTAAGGAATATTCCCTGCTTGAAAAACGTGGAATCTCGATGTATGACAACTATACGTACGAAGGTTTGTGGGTTACTCTGCTCAAGTCTGATTCGTGTATTTTAAAAAGGGATTTAAATGAGGATTTGGAATTGTTCTACAACGCGATTCCCGTAATTGATACGGGTTTTCTTCCGATAATATGGTCGCCGTATTTTATTGAAGATTCGACCGACATGGAGATGACTGTCGGGTGCTGGCCGGATATAGTAGGCATTTCGACTTGCCTGGATATTGTGAGAGAGTGCGGACTTCCCGAGAAGGAATATGTTGTCTATTGGCGTACAGGGGTATATATATATGGTATTGATTACCCTACTTCTATTTCTGTCAGTGATTGTCTTTCAAGAAATCGATATATTCGTTCCATTCGGATTTCTCCGGGTAGTGTGCCTTCGTGATGGATACAAAGAAAAAGGAGGAACCATGAAAAAGATATTGTTTTCATTGGTGGCTATTCTGATTTTAGCCTGCAACACGGGTTCTCCCTATTCCGCGGAACCGTTGTCGTCTGCCGGTGAAGTTGTTTCATCCGACATGTCCTCGGCTTTTTTGCCCGGTTCTTCTTCGGAATGCGCCTGTTCCGTTGAGATAGCGTCTTCTTCGAGCGGGTCCTCGTCAAGTGCGGAAATTTCTTCGAGTTCGTCTTTTTTTGATTTTTGGGCTGATATTCCTTATGAAGACGGAATTTTGACCGATGATCGGGATGGTTCAATCTATAGGACCATAGATTTTCCTGTGCTAAAAAAAATTTGGATGGTGGATAATTTAAACTATGCCGCAGAAGGGTCATCGGTAGAAAGTTCTCCTAATGTTGATGATTATTGTTACTTATTTAGGACGGACGCCGAAATCCCCTGTATCCTTTCCGGTAGGCTATATTCTTTGACGGATACATTAGACCCATGTCCCCCAAAATGGCATTTGCCCACATCAAAAGAGTGGGAAAGATTATTTGGCTATATGTTTCGTGATCATCGGATGACTCTCAAAACGTTAGAAATTCCCGCTTTTGAGGATGCCGATTTACTTTTTGGAATTCCTAATTCACTTGATGTTTCTTATATATTGCATTTCTGGGCTGCGCCTGAAAAGGATTCGTTGGATGCATTTGCTGCTGTATTTATGTCTAACTATGTTTGGCTGGAGAGCATGC
Organism: Hallerella sp.; assembly: GCA_050872465.1. GTDB lineage: Bacteria > Fibrobacterota > Fibrobacteria > Fibrobacterales > Fibrobacteraceae > Hallerella. The sequence goes on along the minus strand of JBNMGX010000185.1, from coordinate 2,764 downwards.
CAAGAACAGATAAATACCGGATCCGTTGCGTACAAGATTATTCAGATGCCAAATAAGGAGGTCTTTGATGCTTAAGTTTTCACTCGCTATCGCGTTGTTCGTTTCCTTTTCTCTAGCCGAGGAAATCTGCAATACCGACAATCTCCCGACGATTCCTGCCAATTCCTGTATGCAGGAAGGCTATGTGTGCGGCTTGGGTTTTGATGTAAGCCACGAATCCAGCGTAATGTTTTTTCATCTCGGGGCGGACGCCTCCTGTTCCACTCTTTTGACCAGCCGCCTGAAGACTTTTTTGTATGCGGGAAGCAAGATTTATAGCGCAGCGGCAAAGTTCTTTTTGATTGAAAATGAATATGAGGCGAGTCCGCTTTCCCTGACGCTTGCCGGTTCGCTTGCTTTGGCGGCTTCGGGCGCTCGGGAACCGGTTTCCGTTATCTACCATCAGGTTTCACCGGTTGAATATGGCGGCATTCGGCTGCAAAGCATATCGAAAGTGAAATAAGTTTTGGCGCACCTTTTGTTCTTTTGAATTTTGTAAATTTTGACCATGCGGTTTCGTGTTTTCTGTCTGTGCTTTTTTTTGATGTCGGTGGCTGCGTCCTCGCAGGTGCGCGACCTGTTTGCCGAATTTGACGAAGAAACGAAAGCGGCGGAGTCGTCTGCGACCGTTTCGAGCTCGTCGGAAGCCCTTCCTGTGAGTTCGAGCGTTTTCGCGGAAGGTTCGTCTTCGTCGCTTGCGAAAAATGTTTCCAGTTCGGCGGTTGCTAGCAGTTCGCTTGCATCGAGTTCGAGCGTTTTGGAAAGCAGCTCTTCAAGCCTGTCGAGTTCATCCGGTGAAGTTTTATCCAGTTCGTCTGAAATTCGAAGCTCATCGAGTTCTGCCGAAGCTGCTCTTTCCAGTTCGCAGGAAACGCCCGCTGCGGATTCCCTGGATAAAGCGCCCGCTGTTTCTGCGGATTCGCTCGCTCCGTCCGATTCCTCGGGTTCTGTCCCGGAGGATTCTTTGCGGAACGCTGTAGATAGCCTAGCCTTGTCGAGTTCTGCGGAATCCTCTAGCTCGGAAGTTTCCTCGTCATCGGTCGCTACGGTTGTCGCCGCGTCTTCTTCCTCGGTTTCCCGGCGGGATATCCTCGGTCCTGTCAAGGTTTCGAAAGTCTATGGCATCGACGAGATGAAGGGACGCTACAAGAGTCCGCGCAAGGCTCTGTTCTTCTCGCTGGTCGTTCCGGGGGCGGGACAGCTCTATGTCGGCGGGTCGAAGTTCAACTATGCTCGCGGCGCGGCCTATCTTGCCTTGGAAGCGGGCCTCTGGGGCAGCTGGTATTATTATTCCGTCTATAAATACGACCGTCAGGTGAGCCGCTACAAGAAATTTGCGAAGAGCCATTTCAAGGCGTCACAATACGAAGAGAATATGCACGACTTGCGCAATTCGCTAGACGATTCGGACGAAGAGGCGAAGTTTGTCGAGCGTTATCTCGCAAGCCGCGAATCCTACTGCAAGTCCATCTACGGGAATGCTTCGACCAACCGCTGCTACATCGAAGGCGAAGAGCTGACTAGCGATATCAACCATGTGAACCATGTGAACGGAAAGTTCTCGCTCTACAATTCCGGCTCGTATTATTCGAACATCGCGTCTTCCGCCTACGTTCTAGGCTGGGACGACATCGCAGACGAAACCCCTGTCTCGGCGTTGAACCTTTCCAAGAATTCGGAAACGGTGCCGCTCGGTACTTCGGCGAACCTGAAGATTTACCGCGGGATGCGGAACAAGGCAAACGATTACGCCGACATGCAGGCGTGGTTCTTTGGCGGTCTCATCCTCAACCATCTGGTGTCGGCGGTCGATGCGGCGTGGGCGGCCCATGCGCACAACAAGGTCCTTTACGAAGAGGAGCTTTCGTGGTTTGACCGCTTGCATTTTGAAGGCGGCTTTGTCCCGATGAATTCGCAGTCCGTCTTGAACGTCTATTTCAATTTCTAGCGCCATGAAAAAGTTTGCCCTGGTCCTCTTGACGGTGATGCTCCTCGTTTCGGGAGGCTTTTCGCAGGTCGTGATTTCTGTCGATGAATCGGTGAGCAAGAATTCGAAGAAGAGCCTTCCGCTCGCGATCGGCGCGTCGCTTCTCCTTCCCGGGATGGGCCAGCATTATCTGGGCGAAAATTCGCTGGTGAAGGCTTATATCTGGACGGATGTCGCGCTCTGGATGGCGACTTTCGGCAGCTACTTTTTTGGCGAACGGCAGATTGCAAATGCGCGGTCGTATGCGGTTCGGTATGCGGGAATTTCGAACCCGCCGTCGAGCGAGACCTTTTTGAACCTGATGGCGGATTACCGCAGCCGTGGCGGAGTCTCGGGCGAAAACGCGAATCCGGATTCCGACGAGGATTACAACCAGGCGATGCTCCGGAGCGGCAAGGCTATCGATGCGGACTATCCCTTTGACGCGTCGCATTCGTGGAACTGGGGGTCGAGCGACAATCCCGAAACGACCCGTCGGATGTCGCACTACCGGGACATCTTGAAGAATTACCGCATTTCGCGGATCGCTTTCCAGGTTTCGATTGGCGCGTTGATTCTAAATCGCGTGATTTCCGTCTTGGACGTGATGCGCATCTACCGTTCGACGTCTAGCGACCTGGCTTCGACGGAACGCCGCCTGCACGTGTTCCCGGATTTCAGGCCGGAAGGTCCCGGTGCGACGCTCCTCTTGTCGTTTTAATTTTCATAAGCCGGAGCGTCTGCTTTTGAAGCTTCTGG
>JBNMGX010000184.1:0-4602 GCA_050872465.1 Hallerella sp. | reverse complement strand
GTCTTACGCCGCTCTCCTACACCTTGCCGCGGGCATCATCGCCCTGAAGAAAGCTAAAGCTATTTAGGGATAGGTTCTTAGATGTCCGCAGTTCTAGACTCAGGCGTTCCCCAAACCATCTCCACATACGGAAGTTCTTCAAAGCCGGCTTTTCGATAGACATGGACAGCCCGAACATTTTCCCTTTCCACTTCCAGCCGAAGCAGGTAATCGGAGAATTTTTCCTGGATGAATTTCAAGAAAACTCTCCCGATTCCGGCACCGCGAAACGAATCCTTTACATAGATGTCCTCAATCCAGACCGTTCGCTTTCCAAATTCCGTCGAATAACCGAAAGCAAGCATCGCATAGCCCGCAATCTCGTCATCTTTCACTAGGATATAGCCCGAAGCAAACGGAGAATCACCGATACATTCTTCCACATCCCGCTGGAAAATTTCCTCGGAACCGTTCGTGAAAACCGCCGGAGAAGCGTAGAAAGTTCGCATCATCGAGACAACCTGTTCCATGTCTCCGCGTACCATCTTTCGAATCTGAATCGCCATCTGAAATTCTCCTAGAAATGCGGATTACACATAAACGAAATTCTTTTCATCGAGAATCGGATTTCCGTCAAAGCGGTAAGCGGCAAGGATTCCTGTCCCGCGACACGAGGCGACGCTGTAATCCAGACAGCAGATGTTCGAACGGAAAAGTTTCGGCAAGCCTTCAAGCCAATAGTGTCCGAAAAAATTAGGTCGCTCCGATTCTTCATAAAAATTTCTAGACAAAATTTCTTCGGGAAGACTCTGGGCGGGAATCTTGACTCCCGGTTGGAAAGCCAAATCGCGAAGCGTTTTTCCCCGAGGATTCTCCCACCACTTGATGCGTGCGCGAATACGGCGAACCCCTTCGCTATCGTAATAGAACGCTCCGTTTTCCAAATCGACCTCTGGTCCCTGGACCGTATCCGACACGGCCTTTCGAAGCTTTTCGTTCCGAAAAATCCGAAAAAGGTTTTCCGGAGAACCTATCGTCTCGCAGTTTTCCTGGCGAAGAACTTGGACATTTTCGCTGTCAAAGCAAGCGTGTTGCGCCCGAAAATCCGGCATTTCCACAAACAGGGGAAGCGTCAAGAACCATTCCAGCACATCGAAAAATTCATCCTGGAAATTTTGGTAGGACTCGAGCGTTTTTGCATGAATCAGAATTTTATGGATGCTGTGCTCCCGAAGATAGCCTCCAGACGGATTCTTCTGCCAGAAGCACAAGGCGTTGAACTCGTGATTTCCCAGAAGGGCCTTCGCCGCCCCGCACTCCACCATTCGACGGACGATGTTTACCGTTCCGCGAACATCCGGTCCGCGGTCGATATAATCCCCCAAAAAGATAGCTGTATTTGTCGGATGCCGATAGGCTCCGTTACTTTGTACGTATCCCAATTTTTCGAGCAGACATTCAAGTCTTTCCCGATGCCCGTGGATGTCGCCGATAAAATCTATCACAGCGTTCCTTCCTTGAAGCGCCGAATCATCACGCCGGAGACGCTGAGACGCCCCGTATATTCTCCGATTTCTTCGCGAGGAACCCATTTCGCAAAAGAAAGTTCCGACTCCTGCACGGTAATTTTCGGGGAACCGGAAAGCTTCGCCGTAAATCCTGCGATAAGCGAATTGGAAAACGGCCACGGTTCGCTTGCGACATAGCGGATGTCCTGAATCGAGATTCCCGCTTCTTCCCGAACTTCCCGCATAGCGGCCTGTTCCAGCGACTCTCCGACATCCACAAATCCCGAAATCAGATAAGGCTTCGGATCGGGATTGTTCCGGTTGTGCGCCATCAAAAGCTTATCTTCCCACGTGACAGACACGATGACCACCGGGCAGATTTTCGGATAGACCGTCTCCCCGCAACGTTCGCAAATAAAAGCCCGCTCATCCGTTTTTCGCTGCATCGGGTTTCCGCAATGTCCGCAGAAACGGTTCGACTGTTCCCAACGGGAAATGTGCGCTGCGACAGCCCCGCCGAACGCAAGCGAAAGCTCGGGCATCGTCCTGAAAAAGCGATTTCCCACAAATTCAAATTCGGAGGAACCGAGCGCAAAATTCGTATCCGCCGAAAAAAAAGCCCGTTCGTCAATGGAAAAAAGATAGTGCAGAGACTCGGTAATTTTCGGACAGGCTTCTTCCGCATCCGTTACGGTCGGGATACAAAAGGAAGAATCTTTTTTTTTCAAAAGTGGCCGGGCGTTTTCCGTATAAATCACAAAATCAGACGGTTTCGGTTTCTGGACCCGAAATTCATTGTGCATCACATGCGGGGCGATTTCATACATCATACGCGAAAGTTCTCCCTCTTGTGCTCCTTGAGAAAGGCAAGTGCACGGCTCTTGCGGCGAGCGTGTTCCTGCAAATCGACAGCGACATCGAACTCATCGACGATTTCCCTTCCGAGAATTTCCTCGAGAACATCTTCGAGCGAAACTAGGCCTGCGATACACCCGTATTCATCGACAACCGCGACGATATGCCCGCGTTGTTTCAAGAAGCGGAGCAGCAGCTTGTCGAGCGAAAGGCTGTCCGGGACAAACTGGATTGGACGCATCAGTTTTTTCAGAGGCACATCGCACTTTCCTTCGGCGACCAGATTATAGACGTCGCGGCGAAGAATCAACCCGACCCACTTTTCCCTATCCGCAGGATCGTAGAGCGGGATTCGGGAAAACGGCCAGTTGGGATTTTTATCCAGTTCCGCACCGATCGTACTGTCGAGAGGAAGCGTGAAAGCGACCTGTCGCGGCGTCATGATTTTTCGGACAAAAACCGATTTCAGGGAAAGAATGTTCTTGATGACAGCGGCCTGCCGCCTGTCGAGAACTTCATCGCGAAGCCCAAGATTGACCAGGCTGTTGATGTCTTCGACGCTTACTTCCGGTTCTTCGTCGTTCTTCTTTGTCCAATGTTTCGTGATAAACAGGCAAAGCTGGATAAGTCCCGTATAGGTCAGAAAAATCGTGATGTAGTACATCGGAACGGCACAGATCGGGCCGACGCGTTTCGCCTGCTTGACGCCGATTGTCTTCGGCGTAATCTCCCCGAAAAGGAGAATCAGGATGGACATCGCAATCGGAAGTATCACCTGGACGGTCATGCTGAAATGCGCCACGGCAAACGATGTCGCAAGATAAACACCGAGAGTATTGGCAACCGTATTGAAGATCAGGACGGATGCGATATAGCGATCGATGTTGTTCTTGACATGGGCAATATAGCGCGCCGTGAAAGCGCCTTTCTTCGCAAGGGCTTCCACCGAAGAAACAGGAAAACTGTAAAACGCCGCTTCGGTAAAGGAGCAGAACGCGGAGCAGGAGAGACAAAAAATCGTGGCAAAAAGCGTGAGCAACATATTTTAAAAGTAGGAATTAGGATTCAGGAGACAGACGCCAGAAATCAGAAAATCAGGTTCCAAAAGGATCCGAAAACCGCGAATCAAATACCCGAAGAACTTCTGACGCATGATTTTCGCAGTCCGCAAGCGAGCTTTTCACGAGTTCGCACAAGACAGGAGACTTCCCGCAAACTTCCCGTTCGATATTCGGAATCGTCAGGAATTTCGTGCGGAGAAAAATCTTTCCGAGGATATATGTCAAGGGATCGATCCGGGACACCGCGATGCAAAACGTATTTGCCTTGAAAGCTTCCACAATGGCGCTTCCCGGACCCGCCACGACAAGCCTTGCCCGATTCAACAAGGAAAAGCGTTCCTCTGCGCTTTCCGGTGAAAGAATCACAGAAAAATCAGAAGACAGATTTTGTCGTAAAAATCTTTCGGTGCAGTCTCTGGAAACGACAAATCTTACCGCCAGATTCCTTTCTTTTAATTTGTACGCAATCTTTGCATAGAGTTTTAAATTCCGACGGATCTGGGCGATTCGACTTCCCGGATAGAGCAATGCGATATTCCCTTTTGGCAAGGGCGAAGCTTCCTTAAGAAAAGAATCGAACGGATGCGGGATTTTCCGAACCGGTAAACCGTACTTTCGGTAAGCATTGCATTCCACATCGAACATCGCCCGGATTTCCACATTAGAGCGAGCCTTCGGCGTCAAAAAGTTTCGGATTCTTTTGGGTTTCCAGGCCCAGAACTGCGGAGGCTCCACATAGATAACGCGTTTGTCTCGTTCAAGCGCAAGCTTCATCAATTTGATGTTAAATCCCGGATAGTCGATTGCGACGAGTCCTTGACAATTTTTGTCGCACAAAAGTTTTTTCAGCATCAAGAAGTTTCGGTGCAACTTTTTGCCGTGGAACAAGACATCGAAAAATCCGTTCACGGGCAAATCGTCAAATGGGAAAACCTGTCTTAACCCGGCTTTCTGCATCCGAAAGCCACCGGAACCGATTATTTCCAAGCCTTTTCCGGCAATTTCCCGAACAATGGATTCGCCCAGAATATCGCCGGAATCCTCACCTGCGCAAAACAGCCAAAAGGGACGTTCCAAATTCAGGCCTTGACTTTTGCGGACACCCAGACATTCGCTGCGCCGAATTCCTTCTGCAGCCATTCGAAGATGTCCGGCGTATAGGCGATTTTGATGACCTGCGCCCGGAGCGTGTGCACATG
>JBNMGX010000183.1:0-4633 GCA_050872465.1 Hallerella sp. | reverse complement strand
TATGAACAAAAAGAGAAGTTTCCGCTTCCTATTTTTGGTTTTGCAACAAACTAAAACAAAGGACAAACATGGAAAACTCCGAAAACAAATATATCTTCGACACGGCGATTTTAAAGGCGGTTATCTAGCGAGGCTCCGATTTCCTGGCGGGTCACGTTCGCCATCCCGCAGACCAGGAATTGCGACTTCTATCCGCAGTCGCTCCAGAAAGGGCTGCGTTCCGAAAGGTCCTTGACCATGGCCACGGCAGAAATCAGACTGTTCAAGGAAAGGCCGTTAGGATGCCATTCCGTGCTCTACGTGGACGCGGAATACCGGCGTGTCCGTATGAACGGTTCCGTGGCCGATGCAGCCGTCCTGCAGGCCGTAGGGATCAATGCCGAGGGCAGGCGGGAAGTCGTCGGCGTGTTCCCCAACCCGGAATCCTGCGAACGGCTCGTTGGTTCCCTGCTGATGGAACAGCACGAGGAATGGATGGAAGATAAAGCTTACTTAACCGATAGGGAGATGGAAAAATCTGCTTTTTGTGCATGAATTTACAGAAAAGAACTTGCTTAATCAAATTTTCTGCTTTGTTGAGGCTGACAAAAGCTGTGCCAAGCTTCATCTTCCTAAGGAGATTTGATTGGTGAAAAATGAATGAAAATTTTCGTTGCCTTGTTTTCAATATGGTCTTTAACAAATCGTAGGCATTGGGAAGTTCTTTTTGAAAGAAAACTTTTTATGACAGGATTCGGGTGGTTTGTGTTAGCGTCCAAAATGATCACAACTTTTGTACAGTTACGGATCTTTTTCAAAATGGAGAAAACTTTTTCTCCGGCGTTGAGTCTCAGCAAATCTGAAATTTTGACTGAACGTACAAATTCGCCAGTGTCGAATAAGTCGTATTCTTCCCGATAATCTCGTACTTGTTCTGTCCCATGGAACTCGGCAATCGAAGTATCCAAGGTTTCGAGACCATCCCAAAAAGTGCCAAATAATTTGTATGATTTTTTCACAGTTCTACGACAACTCCCGTTCCCAGCTCTATCGCCCGGTTTGCAAATTCGAGAAGCTTGCCGTACAACGATTTCAGCCGTTCGTTTGATACTGATGGCAGTCGTTTTTCGAGCCAGGATTTTAAAAGGATGCACTTTGCCTTGTCAAAGTAATCGATGTCGCCGTCGTCGAGAAGCGTGTCGCAATAGTCGTTGATGGAATCGACAAAATCTTCGCAAAGAAGTTCGTTTTCTTTGTCTTCAAAATAATACACTTCCACTCGCGAGTCCGGTGGGTATGGGATTTCGGGAATGTGTCCATAGTAATTTAAGCCGGTATAATCAAGAATTAACGAAAAGTTCATTGCATTTCTTCCTTTCTTAATATTTTCATGTGTGACTCTTTCCCGTCTGGTACTAGATTACCATATTTATTTAAAAAAGTTTTTTGAATTCTGTCGTACACTTTTAGATAACCGGAAGCCATATCAGCTTTTACGATATAGTATTTATTTTTCCAAACGGCTTTGACTCCGTGAATTTTAGGGGCTTCTTCCGGAGTATACTTGTCAATAATCTGATTAATATTGACTTTGTTTTGCTTCCAATTTTCATTGAATAGTGCTTCTCTTCTCTTACTCGCTGAATAAGCTTTTTGCGTGTTGGGAGTAGAGAAAATGGCAAATTCAATGTAATATTGCGACAGCTTAGAATACACTTCTTTTGCGTTGGACATTAGGCGGCCTCCTTGCAAATCTTATGGTAATCGGGATAGATGCTGTATTCAATGCCCATCATCGAAAGCTTCTCGATGGCGTTCTTGTCTTCTTTTCCGTAGATGAGAAGCTTGGAAGGTCGAATCGTTAGTACGGTAGAAATAAAGCGCATGTCGTATGGTTCGTCCCTTGCGCAACCGAGAAAACCTGCCGCCCACATGATATTGGCTGGAATTCCTTTGAAGTTTCCGTGCGTATGCAGATTGCCTGTTCGCAGATTGGCGACAATCTTGATCCTGTTTACGGCAAGAACCGCCATGAAGAGCTGGTTGAGAAGCATGATGAAATCCTGCCATTCTTCATCCATGTCGCATGTCATGGTAATATCGGTCGCTACGGCGCCCATATATTTTCTGTATTCGGCGATATCGTCGAGAACTCGCTCCAGTCTCGGATAGATTCTTGCGTCAGGACAGTAGAAGCACAGGAGCGTTTTCTTTGGATTCTTGATCACCCTGTTTTTTCTGAAATCGTAGGGGATCACTTGTTCCGGTAAGTCGTCTAGGAACATTTGTTTTTCGAAAACGGGAAAACCGTCTTCGCCAAATTTCATTCCCTTGTTTTTCAGATAGGCGATATAGTCATCCGCTATTTCACAAAGGTCCAGCATGTTTTTTACCATTCGGTAGCCTCCGACGGCCGTTGCCGTCTTTTTTGCAATCGCTACCGCAGTAACAGGTTCCTGACGCCTTGTCGGGTAGCGATTGTGGGTTTAGGTGATTAAAAGAACATAACGATTCCGGTTTTTAGCTCGATAGCCTTTTGGACTAGGCGGAAGAGGTCCGTGTAAATTTCAGATAGGCGATGCGACAGCTTTCCTGCCAACTGTTTTTCAAGCCAATCTTTCAGAAGAATGCATTTTGATTCATCAAAATAATCTTCATCGCCGTAATCAAGCCATGTTCCGCATTGTTCGTTCACCGGATCCATGAAGCAATTTTCCAGTAATTGGCAGTCGGATTCTTTATCGAAGACAATTTCTTCGATTCGCGGATCGGGCGTTTGTGGAATATTGGGAATATGTCCGTATGTACATTCTATCCCTGTAAAGTCGAGGATAAGGCTTGCGACAATCACATTTCCTCCGGTCGTTTGATTTTAAAATGAGTTTTGCTTTGATCCCGGCAGGGGATTCCATTTATGTCCAGATAGGTCTTGGTATTGTTCAGGCAAATGCGTACCGAGCCGGAAACCTTATCGGCAATTACAGTGGCAACGGGACCTTTCCACTCCATTTTTGTGCCATGGTCTTTTGGTTTTGCTTTTGGAGCGTATCTATCGACCAGTTCATTTAAATTCACCTTCTGCTTCATCCAGTTTTCATTAAACTCGGCTTCCTTTCGCTTGCTTCGTTCGTACCGTTTTCTATCGATATCGAAAATCGGCACTCGGTTTTGGATGTATCCTGCAGAGGTTTCTGAGTAGGGCTTTTTCGCATTGGACATTTGTCCTCCTTTCTTTTAATAAAAATGGTTTGACAAATGCCTGCTGGAATTGCTATTTTAGAGGCTCCTGACGCCTTGTTGGGTAGCGATATTCAGCAAGCATTTGCCGGATAGTTGACTTGTCAGCTGTTCGGCATTTTTAGTTGCGCTCCTTCATCAAAATGTCGATTCGCGCCTGTGCCGCTCCGCGAGAGACGCCGCACGCTTTTGAAATTTCGAGGGGATTCATTCCCAAAACCAAGTCTTTATCCATTAAAAATTCTGCGGCAAAATTGTCCGCCTGCCATTCCGGATCTTCAAAGGCCCTTAACCTTTCGCCGGCAGATAGCCTGCATAAAGCGACTTTGTTCGAATTGTGCAGAATCAAATGGCCTATTTCGTGCATGATCGTAAAGCGAGCTCTTCCTTCACCTCGACAGGCCGCCTTGTAAACGTCATCCCGGATGTCGATTTTCTTTTGGGCTGGAAATGTCAAGCCTTCTTCGGGCATTTCCTTCTTGGATCTGATTTCCCATTCGAAGTCCGGAAAAAGTTTTCCCATGATGAATTCAAAAAAGCCGCATACCGGAAATTTGGTAACTTTTTCTAGACCGCATTTCCTTTTGATCATTTTCACAATCTGACGAATCTGTTTTCTGCTGATCGGCTGGGCTTTAAAGCCGTTGAATTGCATGCCTTATTTTCTCCTCTTATTCAAAATTCGGCTGATTTGTTCCGCTTCGTCATCCGAGATGGAGTCAAGTTTTCGCGCAAAGGAAAGTACGAGGTTTCTCCGGGGGATTTGCAACTTTTCCAGTCCTATTTTGACGGAATTGTTGGTGTCGTAGAATGCCTCCTGCAGCTGGGCTTTTTCGGCTTCGCCGAGGTGGTAGGTTTCGGAAATTCGATTGACCCAGTTGGACGGAATCTTTCGTTTTCCGTTTTCGACACCGGAGAGGAACGCCGGGGAGACGCCTAGCTTTTCGGCCATCTGCAGCAGAAGCTCTCCGATATCCATCCTCAAGTTCCGTAAAAATTTTCCAAAAGCTGTGACCATGGGATTCTCCATTTTTTTGTATAATATACACTTGTTTTGAAATTTTGTCAATGGTTTTAGTGTATAAAAGTGAACTAATTTGGTTTATATTGAAAAATGGCGGAATTCAAGCTTCGGTTACCGTCTATGCGAGATTTTGGCTATATTTAAATTCTGGTAGTTAGATATCGAAATGGATTGTGTAAATTTCTTTCTGTAAAATCAATAATTCATGAAAAAGGACCTTCTATGGCCTATAAACAAAAAGTGGAGTTCCCACTTCCTATTTTTGGTTTTGCAACAAACTAAAACAAAGGACAAACATGGAAAACTCCGAAAACAAATATAGCTTCGACACGGCGATTTTAAAGGCGGTTATCGAGCGAGGCTCCGATTTCCTGGCGGGTCACGTTCGCCATC
>JBNMGX010000182.1:0-4690 GCA_050872465.1 Hallerella sp. | reverse complement strand
TATTCGCCATCACGGAATGCATTGGCAAGAAATTTACTTGTTTCATCCGGTTTTAATCGTTCATAATGGATGATTCTTTCAAGGTCATTTTCCCGCCTTTCCTTGATAAAAGCTTTCCAATCATTGTCCACATTCGTCTTCGCATTAACCCGTGCGACAAAGTCTTCAATCAGTTCTCTTTTGGAACGCAGTTCCAGACTCCCGCTAATCGCCTTGTTGATTTGAACAAGAATTTTTTTGTCCTTACAATTACTCTCGTGATATTTTGCAACCAAGGCAAGGATGTAGTCTATGGTAATATCCACCTGCTTGATGAGTTCGATTTCAAACTCCACGTCGTCCTTGATGGATTCCTTGGGATCTTTTAACCGATGTTTCCACTTGTCGTACAAATCCACATAGATCGACTGATAGTCCTGCAAATCCCTTTCCGCCAAACCCATATCGAACTGATCAAAGGAAGACAGGATGTTCTTCAGACGAAGAATAGTTCCGAATAATTTAATGAAATCCTTCTCCGCCTTTTCGCCAAGAATGTCTCCGCCTAAGGGATACCGTGTTTTCAATTCGTCCAGTAGTTGCCTGTAGCCCGGCTGCTCTCTACCTTGTTCATCCCGATAACCGTTGAAGTAATCGTTAAAAGTCTTTAAGATGACGATTCCTCCGGCATCCTTGTCGCCAAACAAAGCGATCGCATCGTCGGTTTCCTGTTGCAAATTGCGGAAGCATACGATATTGCCGAAAGTCTTGACCGAGTTAAGGATTCGATTGGTGCGGGAATACGCCTGCAACAGGCCGTGTTGCTTCAGCCGCTTATCTACCCACAGGGTATTCAAGGTGGTGGCATCGAAACCCGTCAGGAACATATTGACCACGATTAAAAGGTCGATTTCCCTTTTTTTCATCCTTTGGGAAATGTCCTTGTAGTAATTGAGGAATTTGTCACCCGAAGAATCAAAGTTGGTAGAAAAAGTCTTGTTATAGTCCTTGATGGCGAGATCCAGGAAGTTTCTGGAAGCAACATCCAAATCGTCCGTTTCAAATTCCTCTTCGGACAGAATTCCGCCCACATTTTCTTCATTGGGGGAATAACTGAACACCGTGGCAATCTTCAATGGGGAGCGCATCGCCTCGATTTGTTTTTTAAACTCGGTGTAGTATTTTTGGGCCATCGGGATGGACGACGTAGCGAAGATACTGTTGAAACCGTTCAATCGGCGGTCTGCCATCCGATAATACTGATTCCGCTTGGTCTTTTGGTCAAAATGCTCCAAGACATACCTGACCACTTCGGCGATTCTTTTGGGATCTTCCAAGGCCTCATCCGTATCGATGCCCGTAACCCGCTTGTCATCCCCACCATTCTTCGCCTTGAGCGTATTGATGTAATCGATGCGGAATGGCAAAACATTGCCGTCGTTGATAGCGTTCACAATGGTATAATGGTGCAACTTGTCACCAAAAGCCTGTTCCGTGGTCTTCAGCAGCGGGTTCTTTCCGCTGCCGGAGTTCTGTGAAAATATGGGCGTTCCCGTAAAACCGAACAGGTGATAGTTCTTGAAACTTTTGGTAATCTTCCGGTGCAGTTCCCCAAAATGGCTACGGTGGCATTCGTCAAAGACGAAAACGATATGTTTTTTGTAGATATCGTGAGTCTTGTTCCTAGCAATGAAGCAGCCCAACTTCTGAATAGTGGTCACGATAATTCTGTATTCGTGATAGGCTCCCTTTGGCCCCCTGTCTTCCAGCTGCCTTTGCAAAACCGCCGTAGTCTTGTTGCCGTCCACAACCCCTTCTTCAAAGCGGTTGTATTCCTTCATCGTTTGATAGTCCAAATCCTGCCTATCCACCACGAAAAGGACTTTATCGATATAATCCAGTTTACTCGCCAAGGTCGCCGTCTTGAACGAGGTCAAGGTTTTTCCCGAACCTGTCGTATGCCAAATGTAGCCTCCCGCATCAAGCGTTCCCATTTTCCTGTAATTATTGGCAATGGCTATCCTGCTAAGGATTCTTTCTGTAGCCGTGATCTGGTACGGACGCATGACCAAGAGCAAGTCTTCCGTGGTGAATACGCAATACCTGGTAAGCACATTCAACAAGGTGTGCTTCGCAAAGAATGTCTTGGTAAAGTCCACAAGGTCGGGAATGTTCCTATTATTGCCATCCGCCCAAAAGCTTGTAAACTCAAAGCTATTGCTGGTCTTGATACTCTTCCGACGTCCTCCAGCGGAAAGTTCCTTGATATGAGCGTTCCGGGTGGTATTCGAGTAATACTTGGTATGTGTCCCGTTGCTTATCACGAATATCTGGACGAACTCGTAAAACCCAGTCCCCGCCCAAAACGAATCTCTTTGGTAGCGGTCTATTTGGTTAAAGGCTTCGCGGATGGGCACGCCCCTGCGCTTCAGTTCCACATGGACCAAGGGGAGGCCGTTCACTAAGATGGACACATCGTATCGCGTCTTGCGGGAACCCTGTTCTTCTGCGTACTGGTTGATAACCTGCAGGCTGTTGTTATGAATATTCGCCTTGTCGATCAGCCTGATGTTCTTGGAGTTTCCCTTGTCGGTCTTGATGGTCTTTACGCAAGTTTCCTGGATAGTCCTCGTTTTTTCAACGATTCCCTCGTTTCTGTTCGCGATGAACTCCCTGAAAAACCTCTCCCATTCGCCGTCGGTAAACCTGTAGTCGTTCAGGGCTTCGATCCGTTCTCGGAGATTCGCAACCAGCTCCTCTTCCGTGTGGATTTGCAAACGGCCATAGCCTTGCCCCACCAGCAGCCTGATAAATTCCTCTTCCAAGTCGGCTTCACTCTGGTAGGCATCGGAACGCTTCTTAACAGGCTCATATTCCGTGACAACGGTATTTTCCGATGTCTCCGCGATGATATTTAGCAGGCTCATTTTGAAGAGTTATGTTCGGTTGCCGGCAAATGAAACAACTGCGGTTCCCATTTGATTTTCGACAATTTTTATTGCAAATGACCGGGCGAATGTATGCATGTAACAATGGTGAACAGTCAGTAAAAGATCTTGGAGTTTGGGATCGCTTTCCAACTCAACTATTTTTAATCCACATTTTTTTGCTTCATCGATGGGAAGATGTCTTGCATGAAGTTTTGAGTTTTCGTGCTCATTTAATTTTTTTATGACCGCTTGTGATTTTTGTTTGTTGTTCTCTTCACCTTTGAACATAACTGTTTCTAATTGTTTTTGAACAATTTCACTAGACAAATCAATCGCATTTTTGCATTCCCCTAAAAGTGTTGGATAATACTTTGCCAAAATGCATTGCCACGCAGGCAGGGATGCAGGATCCTTTTTAATGCTTTTTATCGCATCTTCAAACTCTTTAAGAATGGAATGACAGGGCATTCCGCCTAGTTGCGGGTCTATAGGTCCAATAGAAGATTGCTTGCCCATATAAATTTGTTTTGTTGAACAGGCTATCATTGTTCCTGCGGACATTGCTAGCTGGGGAATGAACGCTTCAATATTTCCTTCGAACATTTTTTGAAGATAATCAATAATGGATTCCGTGGCTGCAATATCACCTCCAGGCGTGTGTAAAATAATATCGAGACCTTTAGATCGATCCATTTTATTGATTGTAGCCATAAACCCATTTTTGTCGTCGTCGGTAATGGATGTTTTGGTGTTTCCGTTTTTTTGCAACCAACCAGAATAATAAGCAATCGTATTTCTGTTACGGTATTTTGAAAACTCTTCTAAATGTTTTCTTCGAACAAAATCCAACGCATTAGTTCCCCCACAAGAATTTATCTCATTCAAAACGTCATTCCAATTTGCCATTAGCCCCTCTTCTATCCTAGAGTGTTGTTGTATTTACCGAATAACTGATATCAAAATCCTCGTATAATGAAAATTTTTTAAAGTTCCCATTGCCATCTAATGCGGAGTCTTGCGGAAAATTTTCCGAGTTGAATGTTTTGACAACTCTGAACAAGGCGTTGTCCAATTCTTTAGCTGTCATTTCAGAAACATTTTTCATAGAGACCTCTCTCATCTAGAATATACTAAAAAATTTTCATAATGGAATACGATAAATTTTAGACAAGGAAGGCTGTCCTTGAAATACTTGCCTTAGCGATTATTTGCAATCAAACGACAACAGTTTATCTCTGTAAAACTCGTACTGTTTTTTGCGCATTTTGATTTCTGCGGGAAGCCCTGAGGAAATGTCATTGCAGAGATTTTCAAAGCGGTCTAGAATTTTTACAATCCGTTCTTGCTCGGCAAGAGGGGGAACGGGGATTGATACAGATTCTAATTTATCCTTGGGCAGGCAATCGGGGATAGCTTTAGTTGTAAGCGAATAAAGTTTTTTCTGATTACTGCACAATACATAATAAAGAAATTTGTTATTTAATTCTTTATTCGGCAAAATAGAATAGCAAACATCATTTGCCCAAAATTTTTCAGTAATAAACGAAACAAAACCAGCACTTCCATATTGAGCAACAGTAATTGTATTTGCCGCTCTATTTGCTTTTGAGAATCTGCCAAAATAAGTTGTTCCTCCGCTCATTACAGGAAAAGTACCATTAGGAACTAAATCTTTTTTTGTTATACGGTCGCCTCTTATTACATTAGCCACCTCCCCCAGCATCCTATATTCCACTTCGGTCGCCGGGCTTCCATAAACATACTGGTAGAGCTTAATTACG
>JBNMGX010000181.1:0-4711 GCA_050872465.1 Hallerella sp. | reverse complement strand
CTTCAGATGGATGCCGATGAGTTTCGGGTATTTCAGCTCCCAGGGGAGACCGACCATTGCATCGACCGCATCCGCTCCGCCGACGCCGATGGCGAGCATTCCGAGACCGCCCGCGTTTACCGTGTGGGAATCGGTCCCGATCATCATGCCGCCCGGGAACGCGTAGTTTTCAAGGACGACCTGGTGGATGATTCCTGCGCCCGGTTTCCAGAAGTCGATGCCGTACTTGGCGGCGACCGAGGAGAGGAATCCATAGACTTCCTTGTTTTCGACGAGAGCCTTTGGCAGGTCCTCTTCCTTGCCGTTCCGCGCAGTAATCAGGTGATCGCAGTGGACGGAAGAGGGGAGCGCAACCTTGGACTTTCCGGCGGTCGTGAACTGGAGCAGTGCCATCTGCGCCGTCGCATCCTGCATCGCCACTCTGTCCGGGTGAAATTTCGCAAAGGATTTTCCGCGTTCGTAGAGCTTCGTTTCCGCTCCGTCGATCAGGTGGGAATAAAGAATTTTTTCGGCGAGGGTCATCGGGCGACCGAGGAGCTTGCGTGCCGCCTCGACGCGTGCCGGAATCTTTGCATACCGTTCCCGGATCATGTCCAAGTTAAAAAGCATAGGGATACCTCATAGACGTTTTGCCGCAAAATTAGAAATTATTGAAAATTTCCGCCAGGAAAAGGCGAGTTTTGGCGGGGCTTGCGATAAATCGATTCGATAACGACCAGAATTTGACATTTTCTGTCAAATTTCACTCTGTGGATAAATTTAAATTTGATGCTGAATTGAATCGTGAATACAGGGGACGCATGATGGCTCGCAAAATTGACCACTCCCTTTTGGATAGGGCGAAGATAAACAAGAAGGACGAATTCTATACGCAGTTTGCGGATATCGAGCGGGAATTGGCGCATTATGAAAAGCATTTTAGGAACAAGACCGTCTTCTGTAATTGCGATGACGTTCGGAAAAGCAATTTTTACCGATACTTTGTCGAAAATTTCGAACGACTGGGATTGAAAAAAATTATCTGCGCCTGTTATAGGAAGAGCGACCGAAATTTGTTTTCTGACGACAAGGCGGCTTTTTATTATGAGTTTACCGGGAAGGAAGCGAAATATCCCTCGCTAGAGGATGTCGTTTATTTCAAGGGCGACGGCGATTTTCGCAGCGGGTAAAGCGTCGAACTTTTGCGCCAAGCGGATATTGTCGTTTCCAATCCTCCGTTTTCCCTGTTTCGGGAATATATTTCGCAACTCGACAGGTATCGCAAGAAATTTCTGGTCATCGGAAACATCAATGCGATTACATACAAGGAAGTTTTTGCGCTTATTCGGGAGAACAAGGTCTGGATGGGAGTGAACATGGGCAGGGGCATTTCGGGGTTCATCGTTCCCGAAGACTACGAACTTTACGGCTTGGAAACGAAAATCGGCGAAGCGGGGGAAAGAATCGTCTCGCCGAACAACTGCATGTGGCTCACGAATCTCGACAATGCCTGCCGGCATGAATTTATTCCCTTGATCAAGGAGTATCGCGGGAACGAAGCGACATACCCGAAATTCGATAATTATGATGCGATAAATGTCGGTCGGATGCGGGATATTCCTTTTGACTATAAAGGCGTGATGGGCGTTCCGATTACTTTTTTGCACAAATTCAACCCGGATCAGTTTAAAATCGTGAAATTTCGCAAGGGAAACGACGAAAAGGATTTGACCGTCGGCGGAAAGCCGACGTACTTCCGAATTCTAATCCAGAGCCGCTGATTCAGTTCCCTGAAAACAGTTCCCCTTGCGAACCCTTGGGAACGGGAACGTGCAGCGCCTTGTAGGCTGCCTGGGTGAGGACGCGTCCGCGCGGGGTGCGGGAAAGCAGCCCTTGCTGGATGAGGAATGGTTCGTAAACTTCTTCGAGCGTATCCGGTTCTTCGCCGAGGGACGCTCCGATGGTTCCTAATCCGACGGGACCGCCCGAAAAATGGTTTGCGATGGTGGAGAGAATTTTCCGGTCCATCGGGTCGAGGCCCAGCGGGTCGATGCCGAGCATTTTCAGCGTGCGTTCCGCGATTTCCTTGTCGATGACGCCTTCGCCGCGGACTTCCGCCACGTCGCGCGCCCGCCTGAGGACCCGGTTTGCGATGCGCGGCGTTCCCCGGCAACGCGAACTTAAAATGTCCGCCGCTTCGTCCGTCATCCTGACATTCAGAATCTTTGCGCTGCGGACGAGAATCTTTTGCAAATCCTTTGCCGGATACAGGTCGAGCCGGTAGTGCAGCCCGAAACGGTCGCGGAGCGGCCCCGTGAGAAGCCCGGTACGGGTCGTGGCGCCGACAAGCGTAAAATGCTTGAGCGGAAGGTTCACGCTGCGGGCTGCGGGCCCTGAATCCAGCATAATGTCCAGCCGGAAATCCTCCATCGCGGGGTAGAGATATTCCTCGATGACGCGGCTCAGGCGGTGAATTTCGTCGATAAACAGAACGTCGTTTTCGCCGAGGCTCGTGAGAAGTCCCGCGAGGTCGCTCGCCTTTTCGAGGACAGGACCGCTCGTGATGTGGATGCCTACTCCCATTTCCTTTGCGATGATTCCCGCAAGCGTCGTCTTTCCTAAGCCGGGAGGCCCGGCGAAGAGGCAGTGGTCAAGAGATTCTCCGCGTCGCCGGGCGGCTTCGATCGCAATCTGGAGACTTTCCTTGATATGGTCCTCGCCGGTGAACTCCGAGAGCGTTTCTGGGCGGAGGCTCCGTTCGATTTCCGCTTCTTCGCTGCTTTCCTTTTCGGGGGAGATGATGCGTTCCGACATGGAGTGCCTTTATATGTGCTTGAGGGCTTCGGGAATGAGCTGCGTGACGCTTGCGCCTTGCCCGAGCGTTTCTACCGCCTTTTCCACGGCTTTCTGGGCGGCGGGATCCTTGACGCCTAGCGTGTGAAGCGCCTGGACGGCTTCGCTTTCGCTTGCGGAGAGAAGCGCGGGCGTTTCGCTACCGGAAACCGCAGACAGCGCGAGAGCCTTGTCCTTCAGATTCAGGACGAACATCTCCGCGGTCTTCTTGCCGACCCCCTTGATTTTTCCGAGGGCCGTCTTGTCTCCGCGGGCGATAATCGCCAGGAAGTCTTCCGGGGAAATTCCCGAAAGGATCCGCTGCGCGGTTTTCGGACCTACGCCGGAGACGGAAATCATGCTCAGGAACAGTTCCTTTTCCTTGGCGTCGGCAAACCCGAAAAGCTCCATGGAATCTTCCCGGACAACCAGATGCGTGAGAAGCGTGATTTCCGAGCCTTCTGCGGGAAGGCGTTCTCCTGTCCGTGCCGAAACCTGGACTCCGTAGCCTACGCCGCCGCATTCGACGACGGCAAATGTCGGGTGGCGTTCTGCGAGAATTCCGTGAAGTCTTTCAATCATGTTTTCCAATATAGATAATTTGTGAACTTTTGTGCACTATACTTTGCGTGCGGTTTTAAAATCCCAGGCTGATTTCCGCCATGTAGATGCGGCTTTCGTTCTGGCCCGTGTAGTAGCCGCGCTCCTCGCCCCACGTGGCGAATTCCACTTCGACGAACCGGAACATTTCGATGGCGATTCCCGCCGACGGATAGCCTCCGTGGAAGCCCCCGGAAAGGCGGAGCTTCAAAAGCCGCAGATTGTCGTTGTAGCCCGGGAATGCGAGGAGAACCTGCTCCACTTCCATGCCGAAGTTCAAGTGGCTGAGCGTCTTGTAGTTGTGCGCCGTCGAAAGGGCGTTCTCGAAGTCGAGCGCGAAGTTCACCTTGCGGGAAAAGGCCGTGTTGCGGTTGAAAAGGCGCGGGCTGTAAGCCATGCCGAATGTGAGGTTCGGGACGATGCGCTCCCCGCCGAGTTCGTTGAAGAAGATGTTGTTGCACGAGGCTCCCAGGCGGAATTCCCTTCCGGCGCGGTAGAGAATCCCCAAATCCATGCCGAAGCCCAGATCGCTCCACGACGTAAAATCGGAATAGACCTTATCGACGCGGTCTTCGAGCGTGTCCCCGATGCTTTCGAAACTCGAAACGTCGATGCGGAAGATTTTCATCGTCTCGCGTTTCGCCATCTTGAAGCCCGCTCCGACGGCGAGGTTCTCGGTGATGCCGTAGGCTCCGCCGAACTGTGCGACCGCATCGACGTAAAATGTGTCGATTCCGAAGAACGGGATGATGATTCCGTTGTCGATATACGGGGAAGTCGTCCCATCGACCCAGATGGCTCCACCGAAATTGTGGAAGGCGAGTTCCGCGTCCGCCTTGGCGATGAGCGTAAAGAGGAGATGGTCGAACTGGTTCAGCTTCCGGGTAAGTTCGGGATGAGCCGCTAGCGAATCGGCAAACGCCCGCTCCGCGGTGACGTCATTGCCTTTTGACGCTTTCTTCGCGCTGCTGTAGAGGTCCTGCAGGTCCTCGGAAAAATCGTAAACCTTGCGCGCTTCGTTGAACGGTCCCGCTCCGCCGACGTTTAGCCTCATGTCGAGCGAATTTCCGGGATAGTAGCCTAGTTCGGGGAACTTTTTGAAGTTTCCCAGTTTTCCCATCTGGTTCAGTCCCGCGTAGTTATAGTAGATGGCTTCCTTGTTGTCTGCGATGGCGACGTGGGCGTTTCCCATGGCATAGGCACGCAGGGACTTGTGGCGCGGTCCCTGTGCGGCGAAACTCGCCGTGAAAATTCCCAACAGGAGAAGGCTTGCAAAAATTTTCATGGCGCTCCCTACCGG
>JBNMGX010000180.1:0-4717 GCA_050872465.1 Hallerella sp. | reverse complement strand
GTATTCCAGGTGGGAGCCTACGCCCAGCCCCGTGACGACTCGCGGAACTCTAGGTTCGAGAGGCTTGACCGTTTTGTAATCGAGATGGTCGTAATGGTCGTGAGTAATGATTAAAATGTCGAAATCCGGCATGTCTTCCGGCGTGTAGATATCCGTTCCCGGAAAGGGTCTGTCGATAAATTCGAAAGGCGCGCCCGCATGAAAGACGGGATCGATGAGAAAGCGTTTTCCGGCGGCCTGGACTAGATAGGACGAATGCCCGAACCAGACGATGATGTTTTCCTTGCGGTCGAGTTTTGCGAGATCGGTTTTCACGACGGGAATTTCACCCGAATCGGGAACGGCGTTCGGGTATTTCTTGAAGAAAAAATCAAAGAGGGATGAGGCGAAATTCTTGTCGCCTGTCATGGTGGGCGTTTCGTGCTCGTTTACAAAATGTCCGTTTTGGTAGTGGGGGGATTTCTGGATGCGCTCTAGACGTTCGCCGCTCGGGATCTTTCCGAATTGAGGAAGGTTTAAAACGCCTAGCCCGGTGATGCCGACGACGCCTACGATAGAAAGGATGACGAAAAACATTTAAACTCCTCTTTTTACGGGAAAAATTTAATCCCTAAAGTTCGCTTTAAGTCAAGGGCGGCAAGTCCTGTTTTCGCTCTTTGGACGAAAAAGGCTTTTGAACGGCTTGTTTGGGGGATAAAGGGAAGAGCCTCTCCGTTTTTTCGAAGTGGCTCTTGAAAGGGGACGCCTATAAGCCGGGTTTTGTGCCGATGGAAACCGGCGATGACCATCTATCTGAGCGTGCCATTGCTGGCGGCTTCAAGCGACCTACCCGAACTCCGACCGGACAGGCGGCCCGGGCACTTTCGTGCGGAGTTCTGCTTGGTCTTGCACCGGATGGGGCTTGCCGTGCCGATTCTGTCGCCAGAACCGCGGTGAGCTCTTGCCTCGCCATTTCACCCTTACCCGTCTTGCGACGGGCGGTATCTTTCTGCTGCGCTATCCGTCGCATTGCTGCGCCTGGACGTTATCCAGCATCCTGCCTTGCGGTGCCCGGACTTTCCTCCCTCGCTTTTGCGAAGGCGGCCATCCGGCGTCCCCATAGAAAAGTTAGCAAGAATTTGGTATATTCGGAGCGGCTTCTCTAAAAATTCCCCTCGCTTGCGATGATTGCGAGATGTCCTGACGAAAGTTCGGATTGGGAATTTCGGGATAAGCGTTACCGAAGGAGTTTTTCATGAAAAATCGCATCCTGTTCGTACTTGCGAACGGCTTTGAAGAAACGGAGTGCGTCGTTCCCTTTGACATTCTTTCGCGCGGCGATGTCCAGGTTACGCTTGCGGGTATTCACGACGACGTGTTTGTGGAAGGCGCTCACGGCTTGACCGTAAAGGCGGACATTCTTCTCTCCGAAGCGGAACTTTCCGAGTTCGACGGTGTGTTCCTTCCGGGCGGGAGCCGCGGCGTGGAAAATCTCATGGCGTCCGAGCGAGTCCTTGAAATTGTCCGAAATTTTTACGGCGCGGGAAAGTGGGTGCTTTCGATTTGTGCGGGGCCGCTTGTCCTTGCGCAGGCGGGAATCCTCGCCGGCAAAAACGTCACCAGCTACCCTTCGACGAAAGCGGATTTGCTTTCGCATTGCGGGAACTACTGCGAGGATCGCGTAGTCGCTTGCGGGAAGCTCTTGACAAGCCGCGGACCCGGAACCGCGGAGGAGTTCGGCTTTGCCGTTCTGGAAGCCCTTGAAGGAAAAGAAAAAACGGAGCGTGTTCGGACGGGAATGCTCGCCCGCCTTCCGTAGAGAGAATACAACTTTTATTAAATTTGACGCACTATGCCCGATGTCTTTCTTTACGATACGACTTTGCGCGACGGAAACCAGGATCGCAAGATATCGCTTTCCCTGGCGGACAAGCTGCAAATCGCGAAACTTCTCGATTCCTTTGGCTTTGACTACATCGAAGGCGGCTGGCCGAACCCTTCGAACCCGACGGACGTGGAATTTTTTCGTCGAATCGGAGAAATGCGGCTTTCCCATGCGAAAATCTGCGCTTTCGGAAGTACGCGTCGACCGAAGATTCTCGCGGAAGACGATCCGCTCCTAAAGGCGCTGGTCGAGAGCAAGGCACCGGTCAAGACGATTTTCGGGAAAAGCTGGGATTTGCATGTGACGGACGTTATCCGGACGACGCTCGAAGAAAACCTGGACATGATCGAATCCTCCGTCCGCTTTCTCAAGGAATCCTCCGACGAAGTTATCTATGACGCGGAGCATTTCTTCGACGGCTACAAGGCGAATCCGGGCTATGCGATTGAAACGCTCAAGTCGGCTGCCCTGGGAGGCGCGGACTTTATCGTCCTCTGCGACACAAACGGCGGAACGATGCCGTGGGAACTCGAAGCGATTCTTCGGGATGTCCAGAAAAAAATTCAGGTCCCGCTGGGAATCCACGCCCACAACGACAGCGGGGTTGCCGTGGCGAATTCCCTCGTCGCGGTCAGCTCGGGTCTCTCGATGGTCCAGGGCGTCCTGAACGGTTACGGGGAAAGGTGCGGCAATGCGGATCTCACGACGATTTCCGCGGATCTGGTGTTCAAGATGAAGAAGGCGGTTTCCTGCGCGGAAAACATGAAGGACCTGCGCAAGGTAAGTCTCGCTCTCGACCAAATTGTAAACATCCCGAGCGACATCAAGGCTCCCTATGTCGGGGATGCGGCTTTTGCCCACAAGGGCGGTGCGCATATCGACGGCGTGATGAAGGTTTCCCGCAGTTTCGAACATCTCGATCCCCATGCGGTGGGGAACAATCGGGTCTTCGTGACAAGCGACCAGGCGGGCGGTTCCCTCGTCGTGGAAAAGATCAAGGAACTGCTCCATGTCGATGTCGATAAGAAGGATCCGAAGGTCCAGGAACTTTTGCGCCGGATCAAGGAATGCGAAAATGCGGGCTGGCATTTCGACAGCGCCGAGGCGAGTTTTGAAATGCTCGTCTATCGTTCGCTGGGCGTTTTTACGCTTCCGTTCCGTGTGGAAAACTACCGCGTCATCGAAGACCGGACGGAGCAGGGGGCGAGCGTGTCGCAGGCTTCCGTCAAGCTGCATGTCGGGGATGAAATCAGCCACCAGGTCGCCGAAGGCGACGGGCCGGTGAACGCTTTGGATGCGGCGCTCCGCAAGGCGCTCGTACCTTACTATCCCTACATGAAGAATGTCCGGCTGGACGATTTCAAGGTTCGGGTACTGGGTTCGAATGTCGGGTCGGACGCCCATGTCCGCGTCTGGACCACTTTTGGCGATGAGCGGGATTCCTGGCATGTCGCCGGCGTTTCTACAAATATCATCGAGGCGTCCTGGTTTGCGCTCGTCGATGGACTTTCGTATAAAATTTACAAGGAATCCTTGAAGCAAGGAGAAAACTAGTCGCATGAAGATTCTCAAGGTCAACCAGAGTTCAAAGGAAGTCGATCGCATTTGCGCACGCGGAGTCGCCCCGACGGAAGAAATTTACGCCAATGTGCGAAATATCATGGAAAACGTTCGCAAGGGCGGGCTTTCCAAGGCGGTGGAATACGCCCAGAAATTTGACGGGTTAAAAGGAAATGCGTTGCGCGTCGATGAAAAGGTCTTTAAGGAGCAGGCCAAGCGGGTGAGTCCGACTTTGGCGAAGGCTCTGCGCGCTGCGATTCGGAATGCGATTCGCTTTCACCGGCATGAGCTGCATTCGATCGGCAGCTTTGCGTTCAAGGGAAAGGAGGGGGAAATTTTGGGCCAGCGCGTGCGTCCGATGCATCGCGTCGGGCTTTATGTTCCGGGCGGAGCGGCTGTCTATCCGAGTACGGTCATCATGAATGCGGTGCCGGCTCTGGTGGCGGGTGTCGAGCAGATCGTGGTGACTACTCCGGCAAAGGGCGGAATCGATCCGTCGGTCGCCTTTGTACTTCTGGAACTGGGCATCAAGGAAATCTATCACATCGGCGGGGCACAGGCGATAGCGCTCTTGGCTTACGGGGCAAAGGAAATCGAACCGGTCGATAAAATCGTGGGACCGGGAAATGTCTATGCGGCGATTGCGAAGCGTGAAGTTTTCGGAAAGGTCGATATCGATATGATCGCCGGGCCTTCGGAAATTTTGGTGTTGGCGGATGCGTCGTCGAGCCCTGAATATGTGGCGGTCGATCTGCTGAGCCAGGCGGAACACGGTTCCGGATTCGAAGCTTCCATCTGCATTACCGACAGCATGGACATGGCGAAAAAAATATCGAAAGCCGTCGATGAGCGTGTCAAGATTTCCCCGAAGCGCGAGCTGCTCGAAAAGGTGCTGGAAAATTTCGGTCGAATTCTGGTCGTCGAAAACTGGGACGACGGCGTAGCGGTCGCAAACCGTATCGCCCCGGAGCATCTGGAAGTGCAGACATCCGACGCGGAAGAGCTTTCCCATCGGATTGTCAATGCCGGCGCGATTTTCATCGGTCCCTGGTCGAGCGAACCCGTCGGCGACTATTTTGCGGGACCCGACCACGTTCTCCCGACAAACGGAACCGCGCGCTTTTCCAGTCCGCTCGGCGTCTATGACTTTGTCAAGAGAACCAGCATCATCAACTATACGGAAAAGGCTGTTTGCAAGCAGGCGCGACTGATCGCGGAAATCGCGGAGACGGAAGGCTTTTACCATCACGCCCAGGCGGTTCTTGCGCGCTTGGAAGAAGAATAACTTTGGCC
>JBNMGX010000179.1:0-4734 GCA_050872465.1 Hallerella sp. | reverse complement strand
GTTGCCGTCGAGATGTCCGGTCTTGAACGGGACTACGACATCGACCTGGGACTTCGGGCCCTTGGACGGTTCCCACTTGTCCTTCGAGAACTTGCTTTCAAAGTCGGAAATCACGAGGTCCGGAGCGTTCGACTTGAAGTTGTTCCACTTGAGGTCCGGATCCACCCAGTCGATGTTTTCGGTGAACGTAATCTGATCGACGAAAATCGTTACGGGAGCGGGCTTGCCCGGTTCGCCCTGGTTTTCGCCCTTGCCGACCGAGAAGCGGATTTCCTGGATCTTGTCCCACTGGACATCCTTCGCGACTTCGGCCTGCTTGTTCGCATCCCAAGCCTTACCCTTGTCGAAGAATTTCTTCAGAGGAATCTTCGCGAGTTTCCATTCGGAGTTCGAAATCTTGCCGCCATCGATCCAGTCGCCGAGGCTGAGCTTAGTCTGGCTCTTGATATCATGCCCCTGGTTGTCGAGGATACCGACGTAGATCTTTTCGCCGCCGAGCTTGCCCTTGATCCAGAAGTAGAGACCGCCCTTGTCGCGGATTTTCTTCAGGTCAAAGTACTTGCCGTCGCCGAGCGAATAGGTGACGCCCGACCAGTCGTTGTTGTCGATATACATCGCAAGGACGCCCGGGTTGCCTGGAGTCTTGGAATCCGCTTCGCGCTGTGCGGTGAGGCCGCCATAGACATAGCTGAAGCCCGGAATCTGATCCTTGTAGAAAACCTTATATGCCTTCGCCTTGCCGTCGAGCTTTTCCGGATTCTTCGGGCCGTCGATGACATCGCTGTTTTCATCCCAATAGACAATCTTCGGCTTGGGTTTCGCTTTCTTGTTACCCTTGACGATTTCGATGTTGTCAATATAGACTTCGAATTTCGGGTTGATTCCCTTGTCAATCGAGAAGCGGACTTCCGCAATCTTGTCCCAGTCGATACGGGCGGGGAATTCGGACTTGCGGGTGTTATCCCAATAGAGGCCGCGGTCGGGAAAGTCGATGAGCGGAATGGAAACCTTTTTCCAGTCGGTCGTCACGGCTCCGCCTTCAATGTACTTGTTCATCGGGAGCGTTACCTGCGTCTTCTTGCCGTCGGACACCTCCTCGTCGAGGAAACCGACCTTCATCTGTTCGCCGCCGTTCTTGCCCTTGATCATGAATTCGAGCTTCGAATCGAGCATGTACTTGGTCAGATCGAAAGTCTCGTTGTAAAGGCAGATGGAGGCTCCGGAATAATCCGTCGGATCGAGCTTAATGTCGAGTGCGGACTTGGACTTGTAGCCGCCTTCCTTGGTGATGGTGACCGTTCCGCCCTTGCCGCCGTAAGTATAGTCGAAACCGCCCTGACGGTATTGGTCGTCGAACATCTTATATACGACAATGCGCGGTGGACGCTGCGCCATCGCGGCGGTCGTCGCGAGCCCCAAAAAGAGCACGGATGTTGCCTTCAAAAATTGATGTTTCATTCGGTATTTTTCCTTTTGATGGTGGATGTTCGTTGAAAATTACTTTTTGGCTTCCTTGGCCTCTTTCAGGAGCTTTTCGACGAGCGCCGGGCTGAAACGGTCCTGACGCTTGCCATTGATGTAGAAATTCGGGGTACCCTGCACGCCGACCTTCACGCCCAATTGGAAGTCCGCGTTGATTTTCGCCTGTTTTGCGGAATCGAGGACCATGCTCTTTTCGAACTTCGCCATGTCGAGTCCGACTTCCTTGGCGACCTTTTTGAACGTTTCGGGCGTGAGTTCGCGGTTGTGGCCGGCGAGCGCGTAGCGGTATTCCCAGAATTTACCCTGTTCCTGGGCGGCCATGGAAGCGGCAGCCGCGGCAGGAGCGTCCTGGTGGAAGCTGAGCGGGAAATGCTTGAACACAAACTTGATTTCGTCCTTGTGCTTATCCATCAGGTCGTGAATGGCCGGAGCGATACGCGCGCAGTAAGGGCACTGGAATTCCGAAAATTCGACGATGGTGAGGAGCGGATCCTTGGTGTTGCCGTAAACCGGACTCGATTCGTCGGGAATTTCCCAGACCTTGTTGTCCGCTTCCATTTCGGCTTTCATCTGTTCGATGGAGAGACCGCGTTTTTCGAGGCCGTATTTGAGAATGTCGAATTCCTGTTGCATGGTCTTGACCACGCCGGCGAGGCTGTCGAGTTTTGCGTTCGATGCTCCGGATTTTCCGCTGGCGGATGCCTGGTTGCAGGCGGACAGGGAAAAGACTAGGACTGCGGAAAGCGCTACGGAAAATGATTTCATGAAATGATCCTTCTTGTGAAATTTCGTTTTTGAAAATATATAAAAGGGCGTTCGAGGGAACTGTGGAAATATATTTTCCGGTCCCGTTCGAAACCGAAAACGAAAACATTAATTTACAAACGTTTCGAAATGGACGTTTCGTGTTTTTCGCGGGAAAATCGTGGGCGGCATTTACGACGACAGGCTTCTCGTCAAACCCATGAAGGCGGCGGTTTCCCGCACCAACTTTTTACTTTTGGCGATGTGGCGATACCGGAAACCATGGACGGGTCGACGATGAAGGATGATGGAAAGACCGTTGACGAGCTGACGGAAGCAATCAATTTCCAGGGATCAAGTAATAAGAATCTTCGTTCGCGATTGCGCTGTCCAGTTCCGCGAGGGGGAATTTGAACAGACCGTCTCCCGTGGCTGCATAAAGCGTGTCGCCGACCGCGTCAAGGCTTTGAATTGCGTCTTTACTTTGGCATTTATGCTTGGTGCACCAATTGCCGTCAATCAGGCGCCAACCTTTGGGGTCGTTACCGTAAGGCGGTCCGTAATCGCCCATATAGACCATGGGAATGGATGGAATTCTTCCGCCAGAGAACAGATGTTTTCCATCTGTCGCGAAGGCGTTGATGTAACTTGGTGCACTGCTGTGAATTATCTGGACATCATCGTTAACTTGTTTGTAGTAAATGCTGTCAATCGATATCCAGTATCCGGCTTCCATTGGTAGATGATGTTTTGCGTGACGGCGTAGAGTTTTTCTTTGTGGACGAGGATATCTTTGACCCAGTTGACGGAGTCTTTCTGAAGGTGAGGCGGAAATTGAGCGAGCTGTTGGTAGGTTCCTGAATTTAGGTTCAATTTGCAGACTCCCAAATCGTATGCGGAGACAAAGAATTCCCCAAAAATTTCGGCAGTCGTGTAAAATTGCAAACCGTCTTCCTCTTCGTATTGATTCCAACTGGAATCCTTCTGGATGGCGATAACTGTCGTGATGCGTTTTTCCGCCTTGTTTAATGAATGATATTAAAAAAGGTGCCGAATAAATCAGCAACCTTTTTGATTAGTGTTAAATTGTTTATACAACCAAATCCAATGGTAGGTCGCTAATATCTTTCAATCGTTTCCCTTTTATAAGAACATCTAAAAGTTCCTTAGAATCTTCTGCTCCGCTTTTATCAACAGCTTCGATTAGTTCGTAAAGGGCAAAGTGGTACATACAGTCAATGTCGCCTGTGCCGAGTGCAAGAGATGCTAAGCGACCTGGCATTGGTTCGCCCGTGACAACGACAATGTGGGGCAGGTGTCCTTTTCGATTTCTTATTAAGCCAAGTGCTTCTGTTCTGCTATTTTGCGCTCGATCGCTTCTCATTGTCCATTTTGCGGAAATTGAAGCGTGTAGAATTGGTAATCCGCCTGTTTCTTTCCTAATGTATGCCATTTTTGCAGTAGAATCGTCAACAATAAACAAATCCTTGTTTATTTCTGAATCTTCAATAGCGTCTTGATAAATTACGACATCCGGTGCGACCATATAATCGTTGCCCATGCTTGCTGCCAACTTGGCGTCCTTCTCAGTCAATTCGCCTAGGTATTCCAAATGCTCGTATTGGACAAAACTGCTTGTCTTTATGGAATTACGATTCCCGAGTTTTATGATATGCCAGTTACCAGGACGAAGATTTTGCAACTTGGGAAATGTGGCTTCAAGAAATTCCATATTCACAAGTTCGAATTTTGCTCCTGTTGTTTGACCAACGGCTTTTTCTGCTGTTTCTGCCATCAATGCTTGTGCGATTCCGCTTGCAATAGAAACGGATAGCTTTGATGATTTGTCTGCGTTGCTCGGGATGCCGTCTTTATCGATGGTAAGAACGCCTTTTTCTAAAAGAGCCTTATGATACTTTTTTCGCTCGATGGCAAGTAATGCATCCATTCTCTAAAGTCTCCTTAATTTGCATCCCTACCGCCATTGCTACAGGAGGAGGAAATGCGTTTCCTATCATTCGACATGCTGCGGTTTTCTTTGTACCGAAATTCCAGTAGTCAGGGAAACCTTGTATGCGGGCAATCATTCTCGGTGTAAGTCGAGGCATTCCTTTAAAATCAGGTTCGGGCGCTTCATCGGCAACGCCGATTCCGTCGACGCCTAATTCTGCCCATGCACGACGAGCGCGTGCGGGACCTAGGTCAGGACCGCCATGTTTTTTTGAACCGCCTACAATAGTAGGCGCAATTGTTTTTGCTTGTTCAACCCATTTGTCCGCATATTTCCAACCATTGGCTTTCATAAGGTCTGCCAAGGTTTGACCAACATTTGCAGTTTGCTTTGGATTTGGCGTTGGATATTGAAATTCCGCATTGATATCGTTTCTTATGCCGACAATAATAATGCGAGGACGCAACTGGGGAACTCCGTAATCGGAAGCATTGAGGAGTTTTATTTGAACATCGTATCCGAGATTTGAGATTTTCTTTAAAATAGACTTGCGGTAG